>JBPCWX010000081.1:0-2727 GCA_051009095.1 Gammaproteobacteria bacterium
ATACGGATATGGTGGCATTGCTTCCTTTGGATGGTGTGGCGGGTCCCGAGCAGCATCTGGGAATGGCGGATACAGATATTGTGCGGGGTATGTTGGAGCGGCATTGGCAGCATACTAACAGCCCCAAGGCCAAAAGCATTCTTGCGCGCTGGGAGGCAGTGCGACGTCAATTTGTTAAGGTGTTGCCTTTTGAGTATCAGCGCGCCTTAGGCGAACTGGCGAGGGCTAAAAAAGTCGCCTAGGCATTTTGACGGCGGATAATTTTGACGGTTAAAATAAATACTGTGATTACTGCGGCTTGCGGTTAAAATAATAGCCATTGATCTTTTCACCGGAGAATACACAATGCAATATCTTCACACAATGGTTAGGGTGCGCGATATTAAGGAGTCGCTGGCGTTTTATTGCGACACTCTGGGGTTGCAAGAAATACGGCGCATGGACCATGAACAGGGACGATTTACGCTGGTTTTTCTTGCGGCATCGGGTGATGTCGCGCGCGCCAGCAAAGAGCGGGCGCCGATGTTGGAATTAACTTATAACTGGGATGCCGAAGCTTATGAAGGCGGGCGAAACTTTGGCCACCTCGCTTATCGGGTGACGGATATTTATCAAACCTGCCAGAAATTGATGGAGCAGGGTGTGGTGATTAACCGCCCGCCGCGTGATGGGCATATGGCCTTTGTGCGCTCGCCAGATGGTATCTCCATAGAATTGCTGCAAGAAGGCGATGCCCTGCCGCCTGCCGAACCATGGCAATCCATGCCCAATAGCGGGGAATGGTAAAAATTTGCGATTCCGCCCCTGCTTAGAAATGAATCAAAAACGGGGGCTGAAGTCCTTTTCTGTCAATTCCCGCCGTAAATTATCGGCGGCGGTTTGGTCTGCGGGGAGTATGTCAGAAACCCACTGCGGTAGCGCATCATTATGCCCGCGCCAAGTTGGTTGGTAGCCTTTGTCCACCAGCAAAGCGCGCACGCCTTCGGCAAAATCTCCATGACGGCAAAAGGTTAAAATTGCCGCATAATCGGCGGCAAAAACTTCTGCCAATGCCGCCTTTTGCTGCGTGTGCCAATGTTGATGCCAATACATAATTGCCGCAAGTGAGGCATTGCGCATTTTCACCGCCGTCTTTTGCAGCCACGGATGAGTCGCTTGTAAAAGTGCGGCATATGTTGCCGCTGCCGATGATAAATGACAACAAGCGTTAATTTCTGAGGCGGCTGCTGCCAAATTCGATTCTTCGATGATTTCTTCCAAATTGCTTAGGGCGGCGCGTGCCACCGCAAAATTTTTGTCGTTGTCATTGCACCAATCGGCATTTTGCAAAGCGGTTAATAATTGCTCGGCACTGTCGGCGGGTAGGGTGTAATCCGCCAAACAAGCATATTTAGCATCGGCAACGTTGAGCATGGCGCCGCTCATGCCCAAAAACAAGCCCAGCGGCGGCGGACAGCGGCGCAAAAACCACGCGGCGCCAACATCGGGAAAGATGCCGATTTGCGCCTCTGGCATGGCCAAACGCAGGGCACCACCCACTGCACGCACTCCGCAACCTTGAAAAATGCCCATGCCGCCGCCCATAGTTACCCCTGTCGCCCAGCCAATAATGGGTTTTGGATAGCGGTGAATCATGTAATCCAAGTGATATTCTTCACTAAAAAATGCCGACACATATGCCCAATCGTTATGCTCCATGGCTTGATATAAATCGCGAATATTGCCGCCGGCGCAAAAATGCGCACCGTCACCGCGAAGCAAAACCGCAACGACTTCCGGCATGTTTAACCATTTCGCTAAAACAGCGTGCATTTGGCGCACCATATCCAGCGATAAGGAATTCAAAGAGGCTGCATCGGATAAAATAATGTCGCCAATTACGCGGTTATTTTGTAAATAATGTTGGCGAATAATCAAAGTCATATTTTAATTTTATGATAATTCGCATGATAATGCTAAGGCGGTTGCCTCACCGCCGCCGATACACAATGCGGCGACACCTCGCCCGCCGCCGCGTGATCGCAAGGCGTTGAGCAAGGTTACTACAATACGCGCGCCGCTTGCTCCAACCGGGTGGCCGATAGCACAGGCGCCACCGCATACATTGACTTTGTCGGCGGGCAGCGATAAATCGTGCATGGCTGCCATCGGGACGGCGGCAAAGGCTTCGTTAATCTCAAATAAGTCGACATCTTCCACGCGCCATTGGGCGGCAGCCAAAACCGCGCGAATTGCTCCAATCGGTGCCACGGGAAAGCGAGGCGGAGCTTCGGCAAATGTGGCTTGTGCCACTATGTGTGCCAAAGGTTTGCTATCGCTGACAAAATCATCTGCCGCCACCACCAAGGCCGCGGCACCGTCTGATATGCTGCTGGAATTGGCGGCGGTGATGGTGCCATCGGCGCGAAACGCGGGTTTTAGGTGGGGGATTTTTTGCACCTCTGCACGGCGCGGCTGCTCATCGGAGGCAATAATCTGCTTGCCCTTTTTGCTCGCCACTTCAACCGGTGCAAGGTTTGCCGCTTGTTGCGAGGATTGCGCCCGCTGCAATGAAGCGATCGCATAATCATCCATCATTTTCCGTGAAAATCCATATTCATCGGCAATGCGCTGAGCATGTGCGCCCATTAATTGACCGTCATATGCGTCCACTAAACCATCCATAAACATATGGTCGGCAAGCGGTGCATCGCCCAAGCGAACACCGTCGCGGACGGTGAGCAAATG
>JBPCWX010000082.1:0-2396 GCA_051009095.1 Gammaproteobacteria bacterium
TTTTGGGTGCTTGTTTGGCATTGCCATCATAGGTTTTTTGTAAATCGCGCACAATCAGCGCATATTGGTCATCCATCGCAATATCTCTCCTATTTATGTTTCTTGTAGCAGTTTTAGGTTGGGGAATAAATGCCGAAACAACTTTCATAGCCGCCATGCTTTGCTATGCTAAAGCAAATTATAAGAGGGTATTATGGCGGCTTCAAAACTGGATAAATCGCACCATCTCTATCTGGTAGATGGCTCAGGCTATATTTTTCGCGCCTATCACGCGCTGCCGCCGCTTACCCGCAAAAGCGATAATATGCCAGTCGGGGCGGTGGCGGGCTTTTGCAATATGTTGTTAAAGTTGCTCAATGATATGGGAGACGCGCAAAGCCCAACCCATTTGGCAGTGATTTTTGATGCTTCGGGCAAAACTTTCCGCAATGAGATTTATGCCGATTATAAAGCCAACCGCCCACCCGCGCCCGAAGATTTGGTGCCGCAATTTCCATTGGTGCGCGATAGTGTGCGCGCTTTCAACATTCCAGCCATAGAAGAAGAGGGTTTTGAGGCCGATGATTTGATTGCCAGCTATGCTCGCGCCGCCGCCGCCAAAGGTGCGCGGGTAACCATTGTTTCATCTGATAAGGATTTGATGCAACTGGTGGACGACCAGATTGATATGGTGGATACGATGAAAGATGCGTGGATTGGCGCATCGCAAGTGGTGGCAAAATTTGGCGTTGCGCCAGAGCGCGTGATTGATGTGCAGGCCTTGGCGGGCGATAGTTCGGATAATGTGCCGGGTGTGCCGGGCATTGGCATAAAAACGGCAGCGCAGCTGATTGGCGAATTTGGCTCATTAGATGAATTGCTGGCACGGGCAGGTGAGATTACACAAAATAAAAGGCGCGAAAACCTGCTGGAATTTGCCGAGCAAGCACGACTAAGCCGCGAATTGGTGACTTTGCGGCAAGACGCGCCAATGCGGGTGAGCTTTGCTGATATGGTGCTTGACCCGCCAGAACCCGCCGCGCTGATGGGTTTTGTGAAAGCGATGGAATTTAACACCCTGACCAAAAGGCTGGCCGACCGCTATGATATTGACCCGACCGCCTATGAAGCCGATGAGCGGCTGATGGCTGTGTCGCCAACGGAGTCCCCAAATGATGGCGCAATGGATGCAATGGGTGAAAAATCCGATTATCAACCATACCCGCCTGCTATGCCGCCGATTGACTCCAAAACCTACGAAATTATCACCCAAGCCGACCAGCTGGCCGATTGGGTGGCGCGGGCGCAGGCGGGCGGCGTGGTGGCGGTGGATACCGAAACTGATGGGCTGGATACAATGCAATGCCGTTTGGTTGGTGTGTCGCTGGCACTCGCGCCCGGCGAGGCGGCTTATATTCCGCTATTGCATGGGGCGGGTGATGCGTTGGATTTGGGCGATGCACCGTCTGATGACCAGCAGCAATTATCGCTTAAAGTGGTGTGCGAAACCCTCGCGCCGTTGCTGGCCGATAAAGCGGTGTTGAAAATTTTGCAAAATGCCAAATTTGATTTGGCGGTGTTAGCGCGGCACGGCATGGTTGTTGCCCCACTTGATGACACGATGTTGATGTCTTACGCGCTAGATGCTGGCGCGCATGGCCATGGTATGGATGAATTATCGGAAATTTATTTGCAACACAAGCCGATTGCGTTGAGCAATTTATTAGGCAAGGGCAAAAACAAAATTACTTTTGACCGCGTGCCAATGGATGTGGCGGCGGCTTATGCGGGCGAAGATGCCGATATTACTTTGCGGCTTTGGATGTGTTTGCGCCCGCGTTTGGTGGCTGAAAATATGATGGGGTTGTATCAAGGGCTAGAGCGTCCGCTTGTGCCTGTGGTGCAGATGATGGAACAAGCAGGCATTATGGTTGACCGCGCCACTTTGTCGCGCCTATCGGCAGAGTTTGCGCAAAAAATGGCGGCACTGGAAGCCGAGATTTATCGGCTGGCGGGCGAAAATTTCAACATTGCCAGCCCCAAACAATTAGGCGATATATTATTCGGCAAAATGGGTTTAGCAGGCGGCAAAAAAACTAAAACGGGCGCGTGGAGCACAGGTGCCGATGTGCTGGAAACGCTGGCTGTCGGCGGTTCTGATTTGTCGGCGCAAGTGTTGGCGTGGCGCGCTTTGGCCAAATTAAAATCAACCTATACTGATGCTCTGCCCGAATTTATCAACCCCGATACAGGCCGCGTGCATACATCTTATGCACTGGCCGCCACCACCACTGGGCGGCTGGCTTCATCTGACCCCAATTTGCAAAATATCCCCATCCGCACCGAAGATGGGCGGCGCATCCGCACGGCTTTTATTGCCGCGCCCGGCAATGTGTTGGTGAGTGCCGATTATAGCC
>JBPCWX010000083.1:0-12303 GCA_051009095.1 Gammaproteobacteria bacterium
GGAAGGGAGAATCTGAGGCACAGAATCAAATTTCAGTAATTTTTTTTAACTTTAATTTTTGGGCGGCCATGCCTGATAGGGCTTGTTGGTAATGGTTGGCTCTTGGCTTAGCCATTCGCGCCATTTCCATCTTAACCGCTGTCGAATCGCATACAATAAAGACATGAGCAGTGAAAAAGCATTTTTGCCGCGGGTTGTTTTTGGGGCATAGAGCAATACCCACCATGCCGAAGCGGTGGAGGTTTTATTCACGCCCGCAGTGCTTTCTTTTTAAGCCTGTAAAATGCTTTTGATTTTTTTGTTAAAATAAGGAGGTTATTATGAAAAAACTTATTCTTTTGCTTTTATCTTTCACTCTTTCTTTTCAAGTCTTTGCTGAAGAAGTTTCGCAAAAATATTTGGACGAGGCTTTGGAAATTGAGAGGAATTTTCTTTTGGCTGTTACTACTGGTATAAATGGAGAGCATGAAATTGGTAAACGTCCTTATCGTATGCTAACAGGTCGCAATCCAACTTTCTACATTAGCACCAAAAAGTGTAAAACTGAGAAGTGTTTCGAGTCTCGTGATAGAGCCTACAATTCTGCTATTGCTTTTGCCAATGATTACAATGAATTTGCAGTAGAAAAAAATGTCTCAGTCTCTGGTGATTCTTCTTGGGGGGCTATTCCAATTTATTTGGTTGAGAATCTTAATTCCTTTGGTCGTTGGAATTGTAAATACACAGGAGGAAATTTTCGAAATTGCCAAATCAGAGTCCGGGTCAATAGAAATGATCATATAGGTCAGAGTGTTGCTCATGAAATGCTCAATGTTTTAGGCATTCAAGACACTCAACAATCTGTCTTCAGGGGTTGTCTCTCTTACGATGATGGCAGAAATTACACTCCTGATTATCAAGGGCTTTGTGAAGTTGAGAAGCAAGTTATTAGATTTGCTTTAAATCATCTTCGCCCTGGCATGAGAAAAGGAGCAGTTGGAAATGCTTTTGATAAGTATTGGAAGGAATTTATTCCTTCTTCTACTTTTGCTCTGGCTAGAGAAATTCAAGCAAAGGATCAAAAGATGCAAGATGATAAGGACAATTTTTGTCAAAATTACCCTGATTATTGCTGAAGGGTAAAATTAAACAACCCCGCTTGAAAAGGCGGGGTTTTTATTTAATTAAAAAATTAGCAAAAATAGTTTAAAAATGTATAATCGCTTTATAAATTTGTATCTTTATGAACCCCAAAAAAACCCTATTGATCAAAAAGAAAAAGATTTAAATCAATCAAACTCTACTAATAAAAGCATGAGCAGTGAAAAAGCCATTTTTGCCGCTGGTTGTTTTTGGGGCATAGAAGCCAGTTTCCAAAACATAAACGGCGTCATTTCCACCCGTGTCGGCTACACTGGCGGCAATATCCCTAACCCATCTTATCAACAAGTTTGTACGGGCAATACCCACCATGCCGAAGCGGTGGAGGTTTTATTCACGCCCGCGGTGATTTCTTTTGCCGCCTTATTGGAGCATTTTTGGCATATGCACGACCCCACCCAATATCATCAGCAAGGGCCAGATATTGGCAGCCAATATCGCTCCGCTGTTTTTTATCTTAATGCCGACCAGCAAGCCGCAGCCGAGCATTCTAAAAAACAGGCACAGCAAAATTATGCTCTTCCTATCACTACGGAAATCACCCTGGCCAGTGAATTTTGGTCGGCAGAGGAATACCATCAAAATTATGTCCGCAAGCGGCGTGGTGGCGTTGGCTGAGCTTGACACCATGGCACGGCATGCCATGACGCAAGCCTTGGCATTGGCCCAAGCAGCGGCGCGCAATAGCGAAATTCCAGTCGGTGCCGTGGTGTATGATGATGACGGTGCCATTATCGGCGAAGGACAAAACAGCGTTATTGCTCGCAGCGACCCGGCGGCACACGCCGAAATACTGGCGTTGCGGCAGGCGGCACAAGTGCGGCAAAATTATCGTTTGCCCGATTGTCATATGGCGGTGACGCTGGAGCCTTGTCTGATGTGTGCCGGGGCGGTGTTTCACGCTCGTTTGAAAACGCTGACGTTTGCCGCGGCAGACCCCAAAACAGGAGCCTTGGGCGGTGTGGCGCCATTGCATTTAAATAAGAATTTCAATCACCATACTCAGGTTGTGGGCGGTGTTATGGCTGAACATGCAGCCGCCTTACTGCATGATTTTTTTCGGCGGCGGCGATGAAACGAATGGTGATTAATTTGGCGGCGCAATCTTTGCGGTTGGAAGAAGATGGCTCGGCGATACGGGAGTATGCTGTGTCCACTGCCGCTAACGGCGCCGGCGAAAAAATCAACAGTTTCCAAACCCCGCGCGGTTTGCATCGCATTCACGCCAAAATCGGCGAAGGACTGCCGCCCAATACGGTCTTGCGGGGGCGGCAGCCAACCGGCGAAATCTATTCCACCCAATTAGCCCGCCAAATGCCGCAGCGCGATTGGATACTTACCCGCATTTTGTGGTTGGAAGGGTGTGAGCCGCGCAAAAATTTGGGCGGCGACGTAGATACCAAGCAACGCTATATATACATTCATGGCGCCCCCGATGATGTGGCCATGGGAAAACCCGGCTCGCTTGGCTGCATCCGCATGACCAACACGGATATTAGGGAATTGTTTGATTTGACCGACAAGGGTATGTCGGTGCTCATTGTGGAGGCGGAATAATGGCGAATATTTTATGGCGTGATTGTCAGATTGTCGGCGAGGACAAAATTTTGGAAGGTGATGTGCGGGCTTGTGATGGTCGTTTTGAATGTGTGGGCGGCGACTTGTCAGCGAAACCCGGCGAACAGATAATAGAAGCAAAGGGACAGTTATTGCTGCCCGGTTTGATTGATGACCAGGTGCATTTTCGCCAGCCGGGACTAACCCATAAAGCGGATATTTTTACCGAAAGCAGAGCCGCCGCCGCCGGGGGCATCACGTCGTTTATGGACATGCCGAATGTGAAGCCGCCCACGCTTAGCATGAAACGGCTGGAAGAAAAGCGCGCCCTGGCAGCCGCAGATTCGCTTATTAATTATGCTTTTTATTTGGGTGTCTCCCATGATAATTTGGTGGCGGTGCGCACGGCTGAGCCCCGCCGCATCGCCGGGGTGAAAATATTCATGGGCGCTTCCACGGGCGATATGCTGGTGGATGATGAAAATATTTTGCGTCAAGTTTTTAAGGTGGCACCTACGCTGATAGCAACGCATTGTGAGTCATCACCGCGCATTGCCGATAATTTGCAAAAAGCGCAGGTGCAATATGATGGCAACATTCCGCCGGCGGCGCACCCGCTCATCCGTGATGCCGAGGCCTGTTATCAATCCTCCTCACTGGCGATTCGCTTGGCGACCGAAACCGGGGCGCGACTGCATATCTTGCACATTAGCACGGCAAAAGAATTATCGCTTTTTGCGCCCGGCGCGCCGACCGATAAACAAATCACCGCCGAGGCTTGCGTGCATCATTTGCTTTTTGATGAGGCAGATTATGCGACTTTGGGAATGCGGCTAAAAACAAATCCGGCGGTTAAGACACGAGCCGACCGTGAGGCTTTGCGGCGCGCCGTGGCGGAAGGGCGCATCGATGTTTTGGCGACAGATCACGCCCCGCATTTATTGGCGGAAAAAGACTTGCCCTATCAGCAAGCGGCGGCTGGCCTGCCGCAGGTGGAATACGCATTGCCGGCGCTGCTGGAATTGGTTGCCGACGGCGCGCTCACCTATCCGCAGATAGCAACCCGTGGGGCGGCAGCGGTGGCGGATATTTTTGCCGTCCGCGACCGCGGGCGGATTGCCGAAGGATATTGGGCGGATTGTGTGCTGGTAAAAAAAACACCGGCCGGCGTGCCGGTGCGCGATGGGGTGCTGAGCAAATGCGGTTGGACGCCTTTTGTCGGCCGTCTTTTTCGCCATCAAATTTTCGCGACTTTTGTCAATGGCGGTGCCGTGTGGCAGGATGGCAAAATCCAAGATAATGCACGCGGTATGGCGCTGGAATTTGCCCGATAACATTGCACCGAAGGACAAAACCTGAGAGGTCATTCATACAAATAATCGGCGTAATTGCCGTTTTCATCATTGCCCCAGCCGATCCGCCATTTTATAAGAGAATAATGCGGCGGCTGCAAAAAAGGATCTTCGCCGCCGGCTAAGCAGCGAATAATATCGCGGGCAATTTGTGAATTAATTGAATAAACCTCAGGGTTAATATAGTCGGCGCACAGGGTGGGAGACACCGCGCCAAAAGCGCCGTAATAACTCAAAATGTATTCCCGCTGCTGCTGCTGAGATGATAAATTTCTCCATTGCCGATAGCGGTTTGTGTGCAGTCCATGGTCGCTAAAAATAAACACCAAAGCGCCGGGGTCTTTCTCTTGCAAAAAAGCCAAGATGCGCTCCATGGCCAACGCCGCTTCCATGCTGTTGTGCGCATATGTTTTTTGGTAGGCGGCGAGTTGTTCGGGACGCCCGGTAAAATCCCAAGCAACATGCAGAGGTGAGAGAAAGTGCGCATAAAACAAAGCGGGGCCTTGGCCTAAGCGGGCGGCAACATCATCAAACATAACGTCGACATCGCTCAGCACGCTGCCCGGGGTATAGCCTAGCCAAAGCCGCTGAATAAATTTTTGCCATTGGCAATAAGCCAAAAGACCAAAGCGCAAATGACGCTCGGAAGTCAAATAACTGCAAGCGGATAAACGGTAAAAATTAACTTGATAATGGTCAATATGAGGCCCTTTGCGGCGGCCTAAATAATTGCCTTGATGATAAAAGTTGGTGCTGTAGCCGTTGGCCTTAAAAATCTCCAATAAAGGACTGGGCACATATCCCGACACCATACCTTTGAATTTGTCTTCGGCGCGCAAGGTGTGAAAATATGCCGGATCCAGGGCAAAAAACTGATTGAGTGATGAGATGGTGTCGGGGCCATCGCTAAAATGATTGCGCAGCCGCACAAACCCTTGCTGCTGCAACAGTGTTTGATATGGCAGCGAAGGAAGACCCAAAATTTCTTTTGCCAGCGATTCTGGCACCATGGCATCAAAAGACAAAAAATATACATTGGGCTTGCGGACAAAATCGACAATTTTTACATTGGGAGAAGAAGTCATGGCGGGGTTTGCCGCCGCCACCGACACCAAGGAGGTTTGTGTTTTTAGCGAGGTTGCTATGGCGCCGACAGCGGCGCCAACAAACAGCAGCGACAGCACCCCCATCGCAGTTTTAAGCCATCGTCCGCCGACACTAAGCGAAGCAAAGCAAACAGATGACACCCACCACGCCACCGCCGTCAGTAAAACAAACCAAAGAGTTGACAAGGAACTGATGAACGGGGCGAAAATAAGACAGATAGAATAGCCATTAATAATGGCAAAGGCGCCGGCTAAGGCATTAACCACGGCCGCCGGCAACAGTGCGCACCCCGCCAGCACCACCCCTTGCACGCATACCACCAAAACGATAAGGCCAAAAATGAGCGCTAAATCATAGCGCGAAAAGATTTGGGAGGTGTTGATGTAGGTTGCAAAAAACCAAAAACCCCCAAGCAATAACAGACCGGCGGTTTTTATCGCTATCTGCTGAGATCCCAGCGCATTATAAAAGCGGGAATGAGCGAAATGGTCGTCGGGCACGATGGAGAAAACGGATGGCCTAAAGACTTAGTCGTCTTTTTTCTTGCTAAAGAAATTTTTAAACTTTTGATAGTATTTGCGGCAGGTGTAGCTAATCGCACCGATGGCGCCCAAAATCGCCGTGATAATGACCGCCCCGGAGCCGGGGTCTATGTAGGCATTGGCGTCAATGTGAAAGATTAACGACCACAGTAAGATGGCGGCAATCTTGCCAGTGTGTTTATTTTTTTGAGAAAACTTCATTTTGCCCCCATGGTGAAAACAAATAATTCCTTATTTTATCCGGTTAAGACAAGAAAATGCAAATAATGCGTGGATCCTTTGCATATTGGGAATTTATGAGAGATGAAATTTCCGCCATGATGCAAAGCAATAGTCGCCATCATGCCCGCCCAAAATCTGCCGCTGGGCACCGATTAGCGGAGTAGGCTAAGCAGCCGCTCTGCAATATTCATCTCTTAATCAGTTATAGTTAAAGGTATGATGATTTTTTATATCGCGAATGACAAAAACATGGCACCGATGCCGCCCAAGGAATAGCGGCCATGCTGTCTTTTGCTCTGCTCGGCGCCGGACGCATTGGCATTATGCACGCGCAGAACATTGCCGAACATCCGCACGCAACGCTGGCCGCCGTATATGACCCCAGCGATACTGCCGCACGCGCTGCCACCGAATCTTTTGGCGGCGTAGCAAGCGATAATGCTGATGATGCCATTCATGCCGCCGATGCCGTTTTGATTGCCTCCGCCACCCAAACCCATTGCGATTATATAGAACAGGCGGTTGTCGCGAACAAGCCGGTTTTGTGCGAAAAGCCAATTCATCTCGACAATGCGCGCGTCAAAATCTGCCGCGATAAACTGGCGCAATATCCGCATTCTCTGGTGCAAATAGGTTTTAATCGGCGATTTGACCCCGGCCACGCCGGTTTGCAGGCGCGCGTCGCCGGCGGCGAAATTGGCAAAGTGGAAAAACTGATTATTACCAGCCGCGATCCCGCCTTGCCGTCCGCCGATTATCTTGCGGCGGCGGGCGGTTTGTTTCGCGATATGATGATTCATGATTTTGATTTGGCACGTTTTATTTTGAACGAGGAGCCGGCGCGTCTGGTGGCCGCCGCCGCCACATTGATAACGCCCGCCCCGCTTCCCGATGAAGCGGATACCGCCATGGTCATTATGCAAACTGCTGGCGGGGCAATGTGTCATATTAATTGCTCTCGCCGCGCGGTTTATGGCTATGATCAGCGCGTGGAAGTTTTGGGCGATAAAGGAATGCTTATTTCTGGCAACCGCACCGCTACCGCAGTAACGCATTACAACGCCCAGCACACTGACGCCGGCGAGCCGCTGCTTCATTTTTTTATTGACCGCTATGCCGATTCGTATCGGCGGCAGCTGGATGCTTTTATTACCGCAGTTGACCATCGTGTGGCGCCGTCCCCTTCTTTGGCGGATGGTCAGCGTGCCTTGATTTTGGCGGAAGCGGCCGAGCAATCTTATCGTCTGGGGCAATGGACCATCATGGCGGATTTTGAGCAAAGATTTGAGTAAGCGGGAGGTCGCCATCTGGAATAGCAGTTTACAACAATGCCGTCAACATCGGCGCGGCGCAATTAATGGTTGGCTTGCCATTCCATCTGGCTTTGCCGCGGAAATTATGGCGCGGCAAGGCTGGGATTCGCTGACCATTGACATGCAGCATGGGTTGGTGGATTATCAAGCGGCAACGGCCATGCTGACCGCCATTTCCACCACCGCCACCGCCCCACTGGTGCGGGTGCCGTGGCTGGAAGAAGGCATTATTATGAAGATGCTGGATGCGGGCGCACACGGTGTTATTTGTCCGATGATTAACACCCGCCAAGACGCTGAACGCTTGGTTGCCGCAGCCCGCTATCCGCCGCTGGGGGCGCGCAGTTTCGGGCCCATTCGCGCCCTGTTGTGCAGTGGTGAAGATTATCATCAGCGCGCCAATGACAGCGTTCTTGTTTTGGCTATGATTGAAACCCGAGAAGCGGTCAAAAATGCCGATGAGATTTTGTCCGTACCCGGTTTGGACGGAGTATATATTGGTCCCGCCGATTTATCCTGTTCATTCGGTTGCGTACCTTCTTTTACGCCCGATGCTCCGCCGGTCACCCAAGCCATTGAGCATATTCTGGCGGTCGCCCAAAAAAAAGGCGTTTTTGCCGGCATTCACACCGGCACCCCGGAGTATGCAAAAAAAATGATGGCCCAAGGTTTTAATCTTGTCACCGTGCTGTCGGATGCGCGTTTGTTGGCGGCCGGGGCAAAAACAGTTTTAATACAAACCCGCAACCTTGCCGCAAGCGATAATAATCATAAAAAGGGGACTTACTGATGAAAAGCAAACGACTCACTATGGCGCAAGCACTGGTGCAATATTTGACCGCGCAATATATTGATGATGAGCAAACGCCGTTATTCGGCGGCGTTTTTGCCATTTTCGGTCATGGTAATGTGACTTGTTTGGGCGATGCCTTGCATGAACAAAGGGAAACCTTGGCGGTTTGGCGCGGTCATAATGAACAGGCGATGGGATTGGCGGCGGCGGCATTTGCCAAAGCACATCGGCGGCGGCGGGTTTTTGTGGCGACCAGTTCCATTGGCCCGGGAGCGACCAACATGGTTACCGCCGCCGCCGTTGCTCATGCCAATCGTCTGCCGGTGCTGTTTTTGTCGGGAGACACTTTTGCCAGCCGCCTTCCCGATCCGGTGCTGCAGCAAGTGGAACATTATGGCAACCCGACAATTACCGTCAATGACGCTTTTCGGGCGGTCACCCGCTATTGGGATCGCATTACCCATCCGCAGCAGTTAATATCATCGCTGCCGCAAGCCGTGGCGACGATGCTGGATGCGGCTGATTGTGGTCCGGCTTTTTTGGCATTACCGCAAGATGTGCAAAGTCTGGCTTTTGATTGTCCGGCAACTTTTTTGGCGCCCAAAATACATGTTATTGCGCGCCCTCGCCCTGATCGGCGAGAGATTAGCGCTGCGGCGGCGATCTTGCACCGGGCTAAAAAACCCTTGTTGATATGCGGCGGCGGCGTGCATTATTCGCTGGCCACCGGGGAATTAGCCGACTTTGCCGACAAGCACAATATCCCGGTGGTTGAGACTATCGCCGGCCGTGCCGCTTTATTGCACCATCACCCGCGCAATGCCGGACCTTTGGGAGTTATCGGCTCTTCATCGGCCAACGCTTTGGCGGCGGATGCCGATGTGGTTTTGGCGGTGGGAACAAGACTGCAGGATTTTTCAACGGCATCATGGAGTGTTTTTGGCTGCCGTGAAGATTTTCAGCTGATCACCCTCAATGCAGCGCGTTTTGATGCCCGCAAGCACGGCGCGCTGTCGGTGGTCGGAGATGCCCGCGAAGGCTTGGCGGAATTGTCCGAGGCTTTGGAAGATTGGCGCGCCCCCGCCGCCCGCAGCGAGCAGGCCGCGCAGTTGTATGCGGCGTGGAATACCTTGATTGATGCGCACAGCAAAGCGCCAGACAACAATGATGCCTTACCCTCATATGCGCAAACGGTGGGCGCCGTCAATCGGGCGGCGGCGGCGGGCGATTTGGCGCTCACTGCAGCAGGAGGGTTTCCGGGCGAATTGTGTATGAATTGGCGGGCCAAAGCGGTGGGCGATTTTGATTGCGAGTTTGGCTATTCGTGCATGGGTTATGAAATTGCCGGCGGTTTGGGGGCAAAAATGGCAAAGCCCGCGCGTGATGTGTTTGTGATGGTGGGCGATGGCTCATATTTGATGATGAACTCCGATATTTTGTCATCCGTTATGACCGGGCACAAACTTATTGTGGTGGTGTTTGATAACGGCGGTTATGCGGTTATTGACCGCCTGCAAACCTTTAAGGGCTGCGCATCTTTTAATAATCTGCTGAGTGACTGCCGACAGACCAAAGCGGTTACTGTGGATTTTGTCGCTCATGCCAAAAGTATGGGGGCGGACGGCGAAGAAGTGCATAGCATTGCCGATTTGGAAGCGGCACTCACAAGAGCCAAACAGGCGGAGCATACCTATATTATTACCGTGCGCGGTCAGGCGCGGCAATGGACGCCCAATGATGCCTGGTGGGATGTGGGTGTGCCCGAAGTGAGCGTGCGGCGGGAAGTGAAAGAAGCAAAGACGGCGCACGAAAATCAGCGCGCCGCCCAGCGGCCGGGGATTTAGCCATGCCATCGGTAAAGCTTGCAGTCGCTCCCATTGCCTGGAGCAATGATGATATGCCCGAATTGGGCGGCGATACACCGCTGGAAGTTTGTTTGGCGGAAAGCCGCGCCGCCGGTTTTTGCGGTACTGAGATGGGGAGCAAATTCCCGCGCGATGCTGCGGTGTTGTCGCCGCTGTTGCGGCGGCACGGTTTGCAGCTGGCCTCTGGCTGGTTTTCCGGCTTGTTGCGGCGGGGCACGGTGCAGCAGGAAATGATGCGAATGCGTGCGCAGTTAGAAACTTTTGCGGCATTAGGCACAACGGTTTTGTTTTATGCCGAAACAACCGATTCGGTGCAGGGACAGTTTGATGCGCCCTTGTCATCACGCCCAACCATGGACACCGCAGAATTTTTGCCATATGGCGAAAAATTAACCGCTTTGGCGGCGCAGATGCTAAGCGATTATGGAATAACGATGGCTTATCATCATCATATGGGAACGGTGATAGAAAGCGACCGTGATATTGATTTGCTCATGCAAAACAGCGGCGACGAAGTGGGGTTGTTAGTGGATTCGGGGCACATTGTTTTTGCCGGCGGTGATGCGGCGGATTTATTGCGGCGGCACAGTGGGCGGGTGCGCTATATTCATTGCAAAGATTTGCGGCAAGCGCCGCTGGCAACGGCACGCGAAGATGATCTAAGCTTTATGCAGTCGGTGTTATTGGGCGTTTTTACCACTCCGGGCGATGGCTTTTTAGACTTTGACGCTTTTTTAGCGGCGGCGGCGGCGATACCCTATAGTGGCTGGCTGGTGGTGGAGGCCGAGCAAGACCCCGCAAAAGCCAATCCTTTGGAATATTCACGGCAAGGCGGATTACATTTGCGCGCTTGCTGTCAGCGGGCGGGAATTGACCTGGTGGAAGAATAGATTCTAAAATAGCGCAGTTGTTTATGTTATTACCAGAAGCGGTTATAAATTATGGCAAAAGATAAATAGTTTGCTATGCCGCGGTTTTTTAATTATGGCAAGAATTGCTTATAATCTCACCATGGCACAAACCTTATACGATAAATTATGGCAGCGGCATGTTGTGCGCGAAAGTGATGATGGGCAGGCATTGTTATACATTGACCGGCATTTGGTGCATGAAGTCACCAGCCCGCAGGCTTTTGAGGGGATGCGGTTGAACCACCGCCCTATCTGGCGCGCCCAATCCATCCTTGCCGTGCCCGACCATAATGTGCCCACCCAAAACCGAGAAGCGGTGCATGATGATATTTCACGCGCCCAGCTGGAAGCCCTTGATCATAATTGCCAAGATTTTGGCGTTTATCATATTGATATGAATGACCGCCGACAAGGGATTGTCCATGTTATCGGTCCCGAACAAGGACTCACATTGCCCGGCATGACGGTGGTGTGCGGCGATTCGCACACCAGCACACATGGCGCTTTTGCCTGCTTGGCCATGGGCATTGGCACGTCGGAAATTGAGCATGTTTTGGCCACCCAATGCCTGTCGGCGCGCCGTGCCAAAACCATGCAAATTAATGTGCATGGCAAGCTGCGCCAAGGGGTGGGAGCCAAAGATGTGATTTTGACCATTATCGGCAAAATAGGTACGGCGGGCGGAGTGGGTTATGCCTTGGAATACGCCGGCGACACCATCCGCGATATGAGCATGGCGGAACGCATGACCGTGTGTAATATGTCCATCGAAGCGGGGGCGCGTGCCGGCATGATCGGAGTCGATGAAACGACTTTGGAGTTTGTGTGCGGGCGGCCGCTGGCGCCGCGTGGCCAGCAATGGGAACAAGCCTGCGCATATTGGCGAACCTTGACAAGCGATGAGGATGCGGTTTTTGAGCGGGTGGAAATTTTGTCCGCTCCTGATATTAAGCCGCAAGTGTCTTGGGGAACATCGCCCGAAATGGTTGTCGCCGTCGACGAATGTGTGCCCGACCCAGCCCATGAAAAAAACCCCGTCAAACGCGCCGGCATGGAAAAAGCCTTAACTTATATGGGGTTGACGCCCAATATGCCGATTGCTGATATTTGCCCGGATACTGTTTTTATCGGTTCCTGCACAAACGCACGCATTGAAGACTTGCGGGCGGCGGCGACGGTGGTAAAAGGCCGCAAATTGGCGGCAAACATTCGGCGGGCCTTGGTGGTGCCGGGGTCGGGTTTGGTGCGAGAGCAGGCAGAGGCGGAAGGCTTGCATGAGATTTTTCTGAGCGCCGGTTTTGAATGGCGACAGCCGGGTTGCTCGATGTGTTTGGGTATGAATGAAGACAAAGTAGGAGAGAATGAACGTTGTGCCTCTACATCTAATCGGAATTTTGAAGGGCGACAGGGACACAAGGCGCGCACGCACTTGGTTAGTCCCAGCATGGCCGCCGCCGCCGCCATCAATGGCCGGTTTAGCGACATATCGGCATAATTTTTA
>JBPCWX010000084.1:0-11038 GCA_051009095.1 Gammaproteobacteria bacterium
AATACCTAATGAGACGCAATCGCGCCTAATGGCAAAACATGCGGGGGCTTCGCGTTTTATTTGGAATCGCGGTCTTGCGTATCTCAATGAGCGGCGCGAAAAAGGGGAAAAGCATGTCGGTTTTATGGCCAAAGAAATTGGTCTTGCCGCTATGTTTACCCGCTGGCGCGCCGATGAAGAATTATTATGGCTAAAAGAGCTGTCTTCTATATCTGTGCGCCATTCGCTAAAACGCTTGGATATTGCCTATCGCGCCGCTTTCCAAAGACTGAAGAAAAAGCAGGAAGCGGGATTTCCCAAATTCCACGCCAAAAAAACGGATGAATCTTTTACCATTCCCCAAAACATCAGTTTTGCTTTGGGTGAGCAGCGTATTCGCTTGGAAAAAATTGGGTGGGTGCGGATGCGCCCCAATCGCGGGCGGGGCAGTTGCGCCGTGGAAGGCTTGCCCAAAATGGTTATTATCAAACGCGAAGGCAAAAAATGGTTTGCTTGCGTGCAATGCGACATCGCCGATTATGAGCGTCCTATTCATCACGGCGCAAGTATCGGTTTGGATTTGGGCGTTAAGCGGGCGGTTACCGACAGTAATGGCGGGCATTATGATATGCCCATCAATGACAAATTGGAAGCGCGCCGCCGCCGTTATCAGCGCATTATGAGTCGACGGCGAGATGTTGCTTTGCGCAAGGTTGGGTGGGACGGCAAAAGTAATACGCGAAAAACGGCGGAGAGCAAACTCGGCAAACAGCGGAAAGCAAAGATGGCGGAGGGCGCGCCGCTTGCGCCCAAATATAGCCGCCGTTATGAAATTGCCCAAATGCGCTGCGCCAAGACCACGCGAAAATTATTTAACATTCGCGCCAACGCCCTGCATCAAATCTCGTCGACGATTACCAAAGAACACGCATTGATTGTGGTTGAGAATTTGGCGATTAAAAATATGACGGCGACAGCGAAGGGAGATGCGGAAAACCCGGGGACGAATGTGCGGGCAAAGGCGGGGTTGAATCGGGCAATTTTGGCGCGTGGATGGGGGAATTTGCGCGGTATGCTGAAATACAAAAGCGATTGGCGCGGTGGTCGTATTGAAGCGGTAAAGCCGCAATATACGAGTCAAAAATGTTTTCAATGCGGGCATATTGCAAAAGAAAACCGCAAGACGCAAGAAAAATTTATTTGTGAGAAATGTGGCTACCGCGATAATGCGGATATTAATGCCGCAAAGAATATTTTGGCGGCCCATGGTGAAAGGGCTTCTGCTGGCGCCGATAAGGCGAAGGTAAGGGCGATTAGTCGTCCGCCTGTGGAGTCTGCAACATCGAGTTGGACGGAAACCAGAATCACCCAAAGTCAACGCTCATCTGAGGCGGATTTGTCCCCAAAATCAAAGGACTATCCAAAAGTGCTTCGGACGGAGTGTTGACGGCGGGGTATTTCACCCGAATGCAATGGTGCGCCTGCAATACATTCGCTTCGGACGGAGTGTTGACGGCGGGGTATTTCACCCTAAGCAGGTGTTAAATCCGCCAGAAGTGTACTTCGGACGGAGTGTTGACGGCGGGTATTTCACCCCAAAACAGAAAGGAAACAAACAGTGATTGACTTCGGACGGAGTGTTGATGGCGGGGTATTTCACTAACCATTTTGCTGACGCCAGCAAAATGGTCTTTGGACGGAATGCTGAAGGCGGAAATATTTTTTCTCATTCATGGAAAGCGTTTATTTTATGGTGCAAAAAGTAGACGGAGGATGTTGGATGAAATAAATTTTTTTGTGGTCTGAAAATGAGTGTATTGATATAATAATAATTATTATGGATGGGTATCGGTCATTTGCATTGTCGCCGCAGGTTTTGCGTTGGGCGCGTGAGCGCGTGGGATTATCAGAGGTGCAGCTGGCAGAAAAAATGGGGGTTAAATCAGTCCGTATAGAGAGTTGGGAGCAAGACGGCAAAATTTCCACTAAGCAAACGCAAAAATTAGCGAAAATTGCGCGCGCACCGCTGGGGTGTTTATATTTGCGAGAGCCAGTGGAGGACAAACTGCCCATTGCCGATTTTCGCGCAATGCGGGGTGAGCAAAGCAAAAAGCCAAGCCCTAACTTGATGTCCGCTGTATATAGTATGCAGCGCCGTCAAGCCTGGATGCGGATGAATGTGATTGAAATGGGGCATGAAAAATTGCCTTTTGTCGCCAGTATGCGGAACCAGAAGGAGCCAGAAAAAATTGCCGCCGACATGCGCAGGACTCTTGGATTGCAGGAGGGGTGGGCGAAAAAGGAAGGCACTTTATCGGATGCCTTAAAAGTTTTGCGTAATCGCGTGGAAGAAGCGGGAATTTTGATTTTCTTCAATGGCGTTGTTGGCAATAATAATTATCGCAAGTTGGATTCTAAAGAGTTTCAGGGATTTGCTTTGGTTGACGATTACGCGCCATTAATATTCGTTAATTCCACTGATTATGAATCCGCGCGGATATTTACCGTGGCGCATGAACTTGCTCATTTGTGGCGGGGCAAACAAGGGGTTTCCAACTACCTGGCAGGAATCGAGCAACGCAGCGAAGAGGAGAGGCTATGCAATAAAATTGCGGCGGCGTTTTTAATTCCACAAAGAGAAATACAAGATTGTTGGGATGATTCCAAGCATGTTGGCGGTAATTTGGCGGCATTGACTCGGCAATTTAAGACAAGTGGTATTGCTCTCGCCATTCGTGCGCTGGAAATGAATTTAATTAAACACCGTGATTTTGATGGGTGGTATGAAAAATGGGAGGTAATGGAAAAAAGGCGGGAGGCTGATGCTTCCAAAGGTGGGGATTTTTGGAAAACGCAAAATTCGCGCATTGGCAAGCTTTTTGGTTCGGCAGTGTTGCATGCAGTAAGAGATGGGCGGTTATTGTATAAAGAGGCTTACTCACTGACCGATTTACACGGGCAAACGTTTGATAAGTTTGAGCAGGCCTTGGAGCAAACGTTATGACCGCTTTGCCGCAAGTTTTTGTGCTTGATACAGGAGTGTTTATTGAGCCCCATAAAAGATATTACCCATTTGATATTTTTCCCGGATATTGGGATTGTCTGGCGCACCATCAGAACAGGGGTAATATCATCACGTTGGATAAAGTATTGGATGAAATTAATCGGGGCAATGACAATGACAAATTGCGGGTTTGGGCGAAGAGTATGCCAAAAAGTTTTTTTGCGCCCTCTGGGGACGCTGAGATTATTCAGTGTTATCGTGATATTGTTAACTGGGTGCAAGAAAATGAGCATTTCACCGATTCTGCAAAAGATGAATTTATGAAAGCAGATAACGCTGACGGTTTTTTGCTGGCTTACGCAAAGGCAAAAGGGGGCATTGTCATTACGGAAGAAAAATCTTACCCGTTAGCAAAAAGCCGCATAAAAATTCCAGATGTAGGTAAACAATTTGGTATTAAGTGCTGCGGTATACAGTGGATGCTGCGGAAATTGGGGGCATGTTTTACTAACCATTAATATCTGTTGATGGCACAAAAAAATTACCACCAATCCCAAAAAACAAGTATAATCCCCCTCTGTTTCACAAAAAAACGGAGCGAATTATGTCAAGAGTTTGTCAGGTAACCGGGAAACGCGTGCTGAGCGGTAATAATGTTTCTCATGCCAACAATAAAAATAAGCGGGTGTTTTTGCCTAACCTGCAAAAAAAACGATTTTGGCTGCCGTCTCAAAAACGGCACATTACCTTGCGCGTCTCCGCCGCCGGGATCCGCCTGATTGATAAAAAAGGCGTGGAAGCCGTGGTCGGTGATTTGCGCACCCGTGGCGTTCGCGTCTAATCATAAGGAGGTATCATGGCAAAAGCAATCCGCGAAAAAATCCGTTTGGTCTCTTCCGAAAACACCGGGCATTTTTATACCGCCACCAAAAATAAACGCCTGCATCCGGAAAAAGTGGAGGTCCGCAAATACGACCCCAAAGCGCGTAAACATACCATCTATCGCGAAGCCAAAATTAAATAACCGCCAAACACGGCAACCATCCGCCCCCGCCGTGCGGCAATTTTTATCGGCGAGGTTTCGCCCCCACACCATCCAATAATGCTCCGCGGCGACAGCAACCATCAACACGGCAGCGCCGCCCAAATCGGTGTTTTGCTGGTCAATCTGGGCACGCCCAAAGCCCCTGACGCCCAATCTTTGCGGGTTTATCTGCGACAATTCCTCAGCGATCGCCGCGTGGTGGAAGCCTCGCCTTGGTGGTGGCTGCCGCTGCTTTATGGTGTCATTGTGCCGCGCCGCGCCCCGCGTTCCGCCGCCGCCTATCGTTCGGTGTGGACCGCGGAAGGTTCGCCGTTGCTGGTGATTTCGCGCGCCCAGCAACAAAAAGTAGCCGCCGCCTTGGGCGGGTTGCCGGCGGCGGTGGAGTTGGCGATGAGTTATGGCAGCCCTTCCATTGCCGATGGATTGCGCGCCTTGCGCGCCCAAAATTGCGGGCGTATTGTGGTTTTGCCGCTATATCCGCAATATGCGAGCAGCACCATCGGGTCGGTTTTTACCGACGTGGCGCGGGAATTGTCGACGTGGCGGCTGGTGCCGCATTTGCGCTTTATCGCCGGCTATTGCGACGATCCGCGCTATGTGGCGGTGCTGGCAAAATCCATCGCCGATTTCCAAAGCCGCGCCGGCCGGCCCGACAAATTGATTTTTTCTTTTCATGGCACCCCGCAGGCGATGTTGCTGGCTGGCGATCCTTATCATTGCTGGTGCCACAAAACGGCGCGGCTGACAGCGGCGGCGCTGGGGTTGCCCGCCGATGCGTGGATGCTCACTTTTCAATCGCGGTTTGGGCGGGCGCAATGGCTGCAGCCCTATACGGATGAAACCTTGCGCGCTTTGCCGAGTCAAGGGGTGCGGCATTTGCAAATTGTGTGTCCGGCTTTTGCCGCCGATTGCTTGGAGACGCTGGAAGAAATTGCCGAAGAAAACCGCGACATCTTCCACAACGCCGGGGGCACAAAATTCGAATATATCGCCGCCTTGAATGATTCATCGGCGCATATCGACTTTTTGCGGGCGTTGATTATGGATAATGTCAGCGATTGGTTGGAGCGGGTGCAGGATGAGAATGATGCCGCAAAATTGCGCGCCCAGCAGGATGCCGCTGACAAACTGCACCGACAAATGGACAAATAAATCGTCCATGCGGCGGCAATGTGTCATAATAAAGCAAAAATGGAGTGATTATGTTTAATGAAACGGAGACAATGATTCGGGAAGCGGCGGCGCGTTTTGCGGCGGATACTTTGGTGGTGCGGGCGGCGGAGTTGGACAAAACCAGCGATGAAAAATTGTATGTGGATAATCTGCGTCAGTTGGCGGCGTTGGGTTTTAATGGGTTGTGTGTGAGTGAGAAATACGGCGGCGTCAATGCCGGTGCGGTCGCATATGCTTTGGCGATGATGGAATTGGGCGGGGGATGTGCCGCCACCGCCGCTGGCATCAGCGTCACCAATATGGTCGCGGAAATTGTTCAGCGATTTGGCGAGGAAACCGTCAAAAGTGAGTTTTTGCCGCCGCTGATGCGTGGCGATTGGCCGGCGGCAAGCTTTTGTCTGACCGAAGCCGCCGCTGGCTCCGACCCTTCGGCGATGCGGACAACGGCGGTGGCGGATGGTGATTATTTTGTGTTGAATGGCGTCAAACAATGGATTACCAGCGGTGCGATTGCTGGTTTTTATGTGGTGTGGGCAAAAACCGCCCCCGAAGTGCCGCGCGGTAAAGGGATTACGTGCTTTTTGGTGGCGGCGGATACGGCGGGCGTGTCGGCAGGTCCTGCGGCGGACAAAATGGGACAGCGCGCCTCGCCGACCAATGATATTATTTTTAACGATGCGCGGGTACCGTCTTCTCATATATTGGGCGGGTTGAACGATGGTTATCGCATTGCCATGCAGGAATTATTCGGCGGGCGCATCGGCATTGGAGCGATGGCGCTGGGCATTGCATCGGCGGCTCTAAAAGCGGCGCGCGATTATATGTTGGAGCGTGAGCAGCATGGCAAAAAGCTGGCTCAGCACCAAGGATTGCAATGGATGCTGGCGGAGCGGCAAGCAGAAGTGGAAGCGGGTTTTTGGTTGCTCATTCGTGCCGCTCAATTAAAAGATGCCGGCCAGTCATACACCAAAGAAGCGGCGATGGCAAAATTATTTGCCTCACAAACCGGGGAACGGGCGACCCGGGACGCACTGCAAATATTTGGCGGCTACGGCTATATCCGCGATTTTCCGCTTGAAAGATATTGCCGTGATATTCGCATCACGTCCATTTATGAAGGCACCAGCGAAATGCAAAAACTGATTATTGCCCGCGAATTGTTGCGGGATTGATTCTGCCGCCGCAAAAGTTGTAATTGAAATGTAGATATATTATAATTACAAAAAAGGAGTAAGAAATGGCTACACTTATTAAAATCGGTAATTCGCGCGGGGTGCGGATACCGAAATATCTTATTGAACAAATCGGGTTGGCTGATAAGAAAATCGCTTTTGAAGTGCAGGGCAAAGGTTTGCTTATCAAGCCAATAGAACACCCGCGCGCCGGCTGGGATGAAGCATTTGCCAAAGGAAAGGGTAAGAAAGACCCCGGATTGCTGGAAGACGTGCTAAATCACGAAGCGGATATTGATGATTGGGAATGGTAAACATCCTGTCCGTTTTGATGTTTATTTGGCGAATCTAAACCCCACCGTTGGCTCGGAGATAAAAAAACGCCGTCCCTGTGTCATTATCTCGCCGGATAATATGAATCGGAGTTTAAAAACGGTAATTATTGCCCCTATGACTAGCAAGGGCTTTGATTATCCTGCCCGCGTCAAGATACAGTTTAATGATAAAACGTCATTGATTTTATTGGATCAAATCCGCACTGTTGACAAAAGCCGTCTCGGTAAATACTGCGGCGCAATTACTTATCGCGAAGCACAGCAAGTTATCAATCAGCTCCAGAAAATGTTTGCTGAATAATTTGCCATAATCGCCGCCGATTAATACATATGCCGCCGCATTCTTTGGCGAAAAATAAACCAGCCAAAAATACCGCCGGCGGCAAAACCCGCCAAATGCGCCCAATGGGCAAAAAGCTGCCACCCGAAAATAATTCCCGCTATGTCTAACATCACCACAAATGCCGCCACTCCCCACAAGGGAAAAGGACGCAAACGCAAAATGTCGTGAATGAATAATAACTTCATCGGCACCCGCCCAAAAGGATATAAAGCACAAGATAACATGCCCAAAATCGCCGCGCTAATGCCAATGGCCGGCGCATCTCCCAAGATATTATTCGCCACAGTTCCCGCCACTGCCGTCACCGCAAACAACACCAAAAATAACCGCGCCCCCAAAATCGGCAATAATAACTGACCGCCAATAAAATGCAGGGCAAAAGCGTTCAGGATAAAATGCCCAAGGCCAGCATGTAAAAAGGGCGACAATAAAATATAGCTTAGCGACCATGGATGGGTCAAAAGCACCGCTAAATTTATGTCCTGACTGGCGGCGAAAAAAATTGTTCCCACCGCCGATAACGCAATGATTAAATAAATCGGCCAGTAGCCCGGAATTAACCACCGCCGCCCGCTATATATACGCATGGTCGTTAGGTGGCGAGGTCAAAATCGGCGGCCGGCCATTGCGCCAAAAATTCTTGCCAGCGCAAAGGCTCAGCCAGCAAATAATCGCGTATCAATTTTTCCTCTGTTGCCGTGTCGTCCCATTCGCCGCGAAAATATTGAAAGCGCACAAACAGCAGATAAGTGAGCAAGGCGTCCGCTTCACAATAATGGCGCACCGCCTCTGTGTCGCCGCGCTGCCACGCCGCCCACACCCCCGCACCGCCCACGCCGATTTTGCCGGGCAGACCGCATAATTGCGCCATGTCTTCCAATCCCGTCCACGCCCGAGGCTGATACATGCCCAAGGTGTCCATCAAATCCAAATGCCGCTCGTGATAGCGATTGAAATAATTATTCCAGCGAAATTTATCGCCGCTGCTGTCCGCCCCGTGCGCGTTCCAATAACGCCCTGCTTGCACGCCGTGTTTCATCGCGCGATAATGCAGCACGGGCAGGTCAAAACCACCGCCATTCCAAGATGCTAACCGCGGCGTGTATTTGCTGATAATTTTATAAAACATCTCCACCGCCCCGGCTTCGTCATATTCGGGCGGGGCGAGTGAAAAAATTTTAACCGCCTCATCGCGCGAGTCAAAACGCCGCAATACGCCAGAAATAACCGCCACTTGATGATAGGGCAAGGGCAAAAAATTGGTGTTTTTTTCCTGCCGCAAAATTCGCATCACCATCTCCACCGCTTCATCATCATTGACTTGCGAGGAAATGCCGTAGTGGCGACGCAAAGCCTCTACATCGGGAATGGTTTCAATGTCAAAAGCCAAAATCGGGGCGGTCATTGGAATACGCCGGAAGATAGGTAGCGGTCGCCGCGATCGCAAGCGACAGAAACAATGCAGGCATCGCGCAATTCATCGGCCAGTTGCAGCGCCACCCACATGGCGCCGCCCGATGATACGCCGCAAAAAATGCCTTCTTCGCGGGCCAGGCGCCGCATGGTTTCTTCGGCGTCGGCTTGCGACACTTGCCTAATTTTATCCACGCGGCGGCCGTCATAAATGGCGGGCAAATAGGCTTCGGGCCATTTGCGGATGCCTGGAATTTGCGCGCCTTCGGCGGGTTGGACGCCGACAATTTGTATCGCGGCATTTTGCTCCTTGAAGAATCGGGAGCAACCCATAATGGTTCCGGTGGTGCCCATGCTGGAGACAAAATGCGTGATTTGTCCGCCGGTATCGCGCCATATTTCGGGTGCGGTGCCGTGATAATGCGCAAGGGGATTGTCGGCATTGGCAAACTGATTGAGGACAAAAGCATCGCCTTGGGCGGCCATGGCTGCGGCCATATCACGCGCGCCTTCCATGCCTTCTTCGCGGCTGACGAGAATAAGTTCAGCGCCAAAGGCGCGCATGGTTTGTTTGCGTTCTGCGGTTTGGTTGGCGGGCATGATGAGGGTCATTTTGTATCCCAAGGCGGCGGCGACCATGGCCAGAGCAATGCCGGTGTTGCCGCTGGTGGCTTCGGCTAACTGCTGTCCACGGCGAATATCACCGCGTTGCTGGGCGCGTTGAATCATGCTCAGGGCGGGGCGGTCTTTAACCGAGCCGGCAGGGTTGTTGCCTTCCAATTTAACAAAAATGCGGTTGCCGTTTTGCCGTCCCATGGTTGACAAACACACTAACGGCGTATTGCCGACAAAATGCGATAATGATTTTTCCATCTGCGTCATGTTGCGATTATAAAAGAATAATCGGCGGTATGAGAATTAATAAAGCGGTATAAATTACCGTTCGCGCGCAAGTTTTGCGGCGGCATCCGTCAAATTGGGCGGCACTTCGGCATGAATCCGCAAAACGCGGATCCGCTTGTCCGCTGACGGATATTTAACGGCGTCTTTTTCCGTCATGATAATAATGTCGGCGGTGATGGCGGCAAAATCATCGGGCGGCATTCTTTTGTGGTCGGGCAAAGGATATATGCGGTGGAGGCAAATGCTTAATTTTCGCAAAGAAGCAAAAAAGCGGTTAGGGGCGGCAATGCCGGCGATGGCGGCAATTTTTTTATCGTTATATTGACGGGCAAAATCTTCCGCCGAGATAATCTGCTGAGGTGCGGACGGTGCATAAAAGCCATCGCTGACGGTGGTAATAGCCGCCCATTGCACGCGGTTTGGCAAGCCATGTCGGGCGGCAAAATCATCGGCGGTATGTGCATCTCCATGGATCGCCAGCCAATCGCATTGTCGCAAGCGGCGCGGCGATTCGCGCAAAGGGCCGGCGGGCAATAACCAGCCGTTGCCGATGCCAAAGTCGCCTTGTATCGCGCAAATTTCCAAGTTGCGATTGAGCGCGCTATGTTGCAAACCGTCATCACAGATAACAATATCGCAACCGTCCAAGGCAAGCTGCTGCGCCGCCAAGCCGCGTTTTTTGCTGACGCTTACTGGTGCGCCGGTGCGCTGATGAATGAGCAGGGCTTCATCGCCGCATTGCTGCCAATCGGAATCATGGCGCACGCGGATAATGTTAGATTTTTTGCCTTGTGCAATAGCCCCGACCGGGCGCACAACCACACCCGGATTCATGCCACGCTGCCGCAATGCTACGGTGAGGGCAATAACGATGGGCGTTTTGCCGCCGCCGCCGGCGACAATGTTGCCGACCACAACAACCGGTGCGGCGGCGGTTATAGACCGCAGAATACCGCTACGGTAAAGCGTTCGCCGACAAAACGCTGCCGCAGCAAAAATCGCGGATAGCGGCAGCAGGGCGATATTCACCATTCGCCGCTGCCGCCAAAATTCTTGCGAGCAAAACATATTAGCAGGCCATTGCTGTCATCGGTGGGATATTATCATTTGCCGATGCAATTTATGAGTCGTGCTTTGCGGATAGCATCAAATATGGCGGGAATTGTTTTACGGTTTTATGGTCGGCAAAATTATGAACGGGTTTTTAGAGGTGATGCCATCGGCTTATTATGATTTTCGGTTAAAATAGCGTTTTTCGGCGGAGTAGCTCAGCAGGTTAGAGCAGCGGAATCATAATCCGCGTGTCGGGGGTTCGAGTCCCTCCTCCGCTAATCGCTGGGATGCGGCGTTTATGCTTGGGTTTTACTGTATAATGTTGGCATGATGAATAAGGACACTATGCAAATCATTGTTGCCATTATGACGGCAACTGTTGTCATCATTGTCTCTGTTATAACGGCGGCGATTATGGCAGTTAATGTCAGCCAAGTAGACAGCTCCGAATTGCGTGGAGATATGCGGGAATTGCGTGCGGATATGCGGGAATTGCGCGGCTTGCTCATTTAGCAGTGAAAGAATAAGTAAAACGCGTGTCGGGGGTTCGCGTCCCTCCTCCGCTAATTATATTATCCGCAAACTATCCAGTGCTTTGGTAATTTCTTGGCTTTTAGC
>JBPCWX010000085.1:0-5286 GCA_051009095.1 Gammaproteobacteria bacterium
AATTTTTATTCGTTGAAGATTTGGGGGTGCGAGCCGAATATACCCGCTATTTTACCGGTGATGACAGTGATGTTGACACCGTCACCATTGGATTAGTCGCCTACTTTTGACGCTTTCATCTCCGCCCTCGTACATTGACCGGGGGCGGATTTTGTGGCGGCAATTATTTATCTGTTTATATATTGCCGCTGCCACATTTATGCCCATTCCCTAAAATTGGGGAGTGGAATAACCTCTGCACGCTTCCGCTTGCCTTGCCGCAAGGTATAATCGCTTATTATGAAAGTATTGACGCAGCGCGGGATGATGCCGCCCAAATTGACGGGGAAATTTTTGCCCCAATCTCAATTATCCCCTTTGGCAGCAACTGAAATATGGCCTCATCATTTGGGGCGGAGCGGGCGAAGGTCGGCGATTGGACGGTGTCCGAATGAGTGATGGCAAAACAGTCGCCCGCCGACAAGCACGACAAGCCGCAGTGCATTTAATTTATGCGGCGTCCATGCACAATGCCGAGGCTTCGGCAGTTGCCGCCTGGTCCGCCATGCGACAAAGTGATTTGGAAAAAATGGCCGTGCTTAATGATGAATTAACCCGCACCTTGACACAAACCTGGGACGCCCGCCGCACTGAAATTGAAGAACAGATGACGGCGGCGTTGGGGCGGTCGGGGCATAGTATCAGCCCCGTTGAAGGCGCGATTATTCGCGCCGCTGCTGCTGAATTGCTGGCTTTTCCGCTCACCCCGTCTTTGGTGATTATTAACGAGGCGGTGGAAATTGCCAAAAATATCGGGGCGGAAGGCGGGTATAAAATTGTCAATGGTGCGTTGGAAACTTTGGCGGCACGGCTGCGCAATGATGCGTGAGCGCGAACTTATCGCGGCACATTTTGGCTTTGCCGGCAATGATTCGGTGTTGGTCGGTGTCGGCGATGATGCCGCCGTGGTGCGCCCGCCAGCCGGGGCGACTTTGGCCACCAGCGTTGACACATTGACGGAAGGGACGCATTTTTTTGCGGATGCGGCGCCGTATTTTTTGGCGCGCAAGGCGGCGGCGGTGAGTTTGTCGGATTTGGCGGCCATGGGGGCGCAGCCGCTGTGGATGCTGGTGGCATTGACGGCGGTGCAGGGGGGTGAATGGATGCGGCAATTCGCCGACGGTATGCGCGCCATGGCGGACGAGTTTTCTTTTGCCATTATCGGCGGCGATTTGACGCGCGGCGATAAAGTGTCAATCACCACCACCGCCATCGGCGCTTTGTCATGCCCGCCATTGTTGCGAAGCGGCGCCAAAGCGGGCGATGATTTATGGTTGTCGGGGCGGGTGGGCGAAGCAGCCTTGGCGGTGCAATGGCGACAGGGTAAGGTCAAGTTATCGGCGGAACATATCGCGACGGTGTGCGCGCGATTGGATAATCCCATGCCGCGCGTGGCCTTGGGCTTACGCTTGCGCGGTTTGGCAACAGCAGCGATGGACTTATCCGACGGTTTGACGGCGGCGGCGGAAGAAATCGCGACGGCTTCCAAGGTTGCCGTGTCAGTGCATTGTCCGCTGCTGCCATTACCGCCCGCTTTGGCCGCCCTGTCACGGTCGCTGCGGCAAGAATTGATGTTGACCGGGGGCGATGATTATGAATTGTTATTTACCGCCCCACCGCAAAAACGGGCGGAAGTAAAAGCGGTCGATGATGGCGTGTGCCGCATTGGTGAAATATCGGGCGGTGCGGGGGTGAATATTTTTGCCGCCAACGGGGAAAAATTGCCGTTATGCCCGCGGGGTTATGAGCATAATTTTACCGCCGCGGACGGCGTGAAAGGCTAACTTTTGCCCTAAGTGGTGTCGGTTATCGTGTCAGCCAGCGAATGAGCTGCATACCAACCGCAAGCGCGCCAATCGACAGTATGGTCGACGAGACAATATACAGTGCGCATAATAATAATTTACCGCGTGAGTACAGCAAGATAACATCCAGGGAAAAAGTGGAGAAAGTGGTGAATGAACCGAGGATGCCGACTACTAAAAATAAGCGCGTATCCCGCGACATCGACCACAGTAGCCCGCTGCTTTCAATCAGCACACCCATTAAAAAAGAGCCCGATACATTGACCGCCAAGGTCGCATACATCGCGGCGTATTGCCCCAGCAAAGCATAGCTGAGATAGCGCGCCGTCGCCCCCAGCGCACCGCCCACCGCCACCGCCGCCAAAGAAGATAAAGTCATAACTTGCGCCGTCTTTGACGCCGTCTGCGGGATGGATTTTAATTTTCCGCCAGAGGGCGGGTGATGGTGGCGTCCGCTTCCAATTCGGCCAAGTGTTTGGTGAAAATTTCAATCTGAATGGCGCGGTTGATCTGTTGACGCATTTGGTCGCTGAGTTCCGGCACGGTTACGGGACGCGCGTCCGTTACCATAATAATATGCCAGCCAAATTGACTGCGCACCGGGGCCACCGCCAACTCTCCGGGCGGCGTGCTGCGCAAGGCATCGGCATATTCGGGCACCAACGCATCTGGATGCACCCAACCCAAATCGCCGCCTTTTTCGCCTGAGCCGGGATCAGTGGAATGCTCCTTGGCCAAGTCGGCAAAGTCATCGGCATCTGCGGCAACCTGGTCATAAATTTCCCGCGCCAAATCTTCGGTTTCCACTAAGATATGCGAAGATTTATATTCTTTCGCTCCCTGCGCTTGCTCCTTGAGCTGGTCATAGCGCGCCTGAACATCTTCTTCGGTTACGGGATGCTCGGCGATGAATTTTTGGGTGTATAGTCCGCCCAAAATATTTTGCTCGGCGATGATTAGGCGTTGGGCGGTTTCGGGGTCTTGGTCCATTCCCGCTTTACGGGCGGCTTGTGCGATGAGTTCGCTGGCGATGGCATTTTGGACAACATCTTGCTGCCGCCCGCCTTGGGTGGCATATAAACTCAGGCGAAGCACCGGAATGGGCTTGCCATTGATAACGGCGATAATGTTGTTTGGGTCATTTTCTTGGGCTGTGGCAAAAGAGGCGCTCAGGGCAACCGCCAGCACCGTGGTGACCAGCAATAAGCGGGAAGAGTTTTTCATGGTGAGTTTTCCTTTCTGTGTTGATATTCTTGTGGTGTGAAAGCATGAACCGACAAGGCATGGACGCCCAATTTGTCGAGATCGCCGAGGGTTTGATAGACCAAGCGGTGGCGGCGCAACAGCGGCAGACCGTGGAATTGTTCCGAAACAATGTGGAGTAAAAAATGCGCACCGTTTTTGGCTTCGCGGTGGCCGCGGTGGGCGGCGCTTTGATCTTGTAAAGACAAATGACGCGGCGACAAAGCGCGTAAATTGGCCCGCAAACAGCGGGCAATGGCGGCGTTATCGCTCATTGACGCGGGGTGGCATGACGCAGCAAATAGGCAATAACGCCGATGAGCATGATAAAAGTAAAGGCTGGATAGCCAAAGGTTTTGGCGTATACCCAAGCGGCTTCAGAGAGCAGATTGATAATAATCAGATTGGCCGCGCCGATGATAAAAAACATTCCCGCCAAGAGCAAGGAAACACGCCGCCATAAAACATCTGAGGCGGTAAAAAACTCACCCATTAATATGCGCGCCAGATTTTTTTTGAGAACAAAATCGGCCACCAGCAAGCAGATGGCAAACAGCCAGTTAACCACCGTGGTTTTTATCTGTAAATAAATGTTTTCCTGCAATAGTAAAGTGGCGCCGCCAAATACGGTGATGAGCCCCAAGGCCGTCCATTCCATCGGCTTGGGCTTCTTGCCGCAAATAAACAATCCCAATATTTGCAAAAAAACACCGGCGATTAGGGCCATGGTGGCGGTGCGAAAATCATCGGTGATAAAATACACCCCAAAAAAGACTACGGCGGGGAAGAGGCTCAGCCAGTTGCGCATCTTATTCGCCTATCGGTTGCAAAGTTAAGGCGGCGGAGTTTATGCAATAACGGCGTCCGCTCGGCGGCGGACCATCGGCAAAAACATGCCCCAAATGCGCTTGGCAGCTGCCGCACACCACTTCGGTGCGCCGCATAAAAAAGGAGGCGTCAGGTTTTTCCATAACGCTGTTTGGGTCTTTGGCAGCATAAAAAGATGGCCAGCCAGTGCCCGAATCATATTTGGCGGCGGCGTCAAATAAACCGCATCCGCAACATATGCAAGCATAAATCCCCGGCGTTTTACAGTCGTGATATTCACCGGTAAAGGGTTTTTCGGTGCCTTTTTCTTGGGTGACATGATATTGCATCGGCGTCAGCCGTGCGCGGAGTTCGTCAGCCGTACAATTAGGTTTGGACATATAAGGCGAATCATACCACGCTGGTGATGACTAACTGCACAAAAGAGCAAAAATTGACGTGGGCGGGTGAGGGCGGCGGGAGTCTGTTAGGCGCGCAAATTTTCCCTGAATGAAAAACCGCGCATGGTTTTTTCTGGCGTCTTGTCATATACTGTTATTGGCAGAGTAGCGGATAATGAAATGGCAATCATGCTGCGATGCTGAGTATCATGCTATTATGGCGGCACGGTTGCAGATATTGTCGGCAGATAATTTGCGGTGGTATCATGGATATTGCACAAAGTTTTGATAAGATAGGTTTTATTATTCACCAACATGGCAAAAGATGAAACGAATGACAATTTGGCGGCATTGGCGCAGCGGGTTGATACGCTGTGCGCCCGTTGTGATGCTTTGGCACGCGACGTGCGGCGGTTGCGCGAAGAAAATCGCCGCTTGCGCGATAAAAATCAGCTTGCCAAGCAAAAAATTGGCGACATCTTGCTGCGTCTGCCCGACAATTTTTGAGCCGATGGCCGCAGATGTCTAAGATTAAAATTCACGTGCGGCGGCATGAATTTAACATCGCCTGCGCTCCTGGCGACGAGAATGCGATGCGTGCCGCCGCCCGTTTGCTGGAGGATAAAATTGACGTCATTCGTGCCCGCTCACGAGTCGCCGACGGTGAGCGCGCCGCTGTGATGGCCGCTCTTCTCATCGCTTTTGAGGCGCAAAAAAATAATGCGGCGGCGTATCCGCAACACCGCTTGGACGGCATTATTGAACAAGTTAATGGTGCGCTGAGCCGCACCGACAGTTTCCTGCAAGGACCTGCCAATAATGGAGTGAACCAATGACAAAAAAACCGGCCGCTCGACTCGTCGTGCTATTGTGCGAGTCCCAAGTTGGAATTGCCTACGGCACGCGGAGGTGGCCATCGTTGAACCGAGGTTCAACTGCTATGCGGCAGTCCTTGTGGGAATCTTTTTTGCCTTTCTCATGCGCTACTGGCT
>JBPCWX010000086.1:0-3890 GCA_051009095.1 Gammaproteobacteria bacterium
CACCACATTCGTGCTTTCCATCGCCAATGTGAATGATTTGGTTACCGAATGGTCGGGGCCACAAACCATCGCCGCATCGCTTGCCGAAACGGTTGATGTGCCTAACCAAGGCGACTTGACCGCTGGCAATTATGTTGCGGTGGCTACCCTAGCCGCCAAAGATGCCGATGGCGATGGGTTTGGATATTTTATTGATGGTAGCCGAGACCAATTTTGGCTATTTGATATCGGCACCGATGGTATTTTGAAAGTAAAATATGCGTTAGATTATGAATCGGCATGGTATCCGCCTGTGGCAAAAACCACCATCTGGGCAATTGGCACGGCTGGTGGTGCTGGGGTTGGCGATGGTGCGATAGCGATAAGCCATAATTTTACCCTAACCATCATCAATGGCAATGATGCCGATTTGAATGAATATGCAACCACTTGGTCGGGCACGCCAGCCACTAACATTGCGGTATCTGAAACCGCTGATGTGGCGAATCAGGGCGAATTGACTGAGGCTAACTATAAGGCGATAGCCACATTCAAACCGCTTGATGCCGATGGCGATGGGTTTGAATATGCGTTTGATGAATCAAAGGATGGCTGGTGGTTATTTGATTTTGACCCCAGTAGCGGTATTGTCAGCCTGAAATATGATGTTGATTATGAATCGGCTATTTATTCATCGTCTGTTGCTGCTAGCCTGTGGGTTAATGGCACATCGGGTGGTGCCCCAATTAATACGGCGGCTGGGGCGTGGATACCCCATCATTTCACCCTAAACATCGGCAATATAACTGGCGAAGATAATATCAATGATTCGATTACCACTTGGTCGGCTGTCGCCACCACCAATTTTGCCATTTCTGAAACCGCTGGGGTAGAAAATCAAAGTGCCAGCGAATTGGCAACCACCGATTATACCAAAATCGCCACATTCAAACCGCTTGATGATGATGGCATCGTTGATGCCGATGGCGATTCTGCATTTCAATATGCGTTTGATGAATCAAAACTCGGCTGGTGGTTATTTGATTTTGACCCCAGCACTGGTATTGTAAGTTTGAAATATAATGTTGATTATGAATCGGCAATTTTCCCCCCCGTTATTTCTGCCACCATTTGGATCAATGGCACGGCTGGCGGCACAGCATTTGGCGATGGCACGGCATTTGTTAGCCAAAATTTTACCCTAACCATTTTGAATATTGAAGAAGATAGCACAGGTGATGGATTCAATAATATATTAACCATTTGGTCTGGCACCCAGCCTGCCAATTTTGCCATCAGCGAAACCGCCGCTGTGGATAATCAGGGCGAATTGGTATCTGCCAATTATGTTGCGGTGGCTACCTTCACCCCCAGCGATGAAGATGGCGGTGGGTTTGAATATGGCATAATCGGTGATGATGCCTATCTGTTTGACATCGGTAGCGATGGTATTTTGAAATTAAAATATCAATTGGATTATGAATCAAACTTATACCCCCCAGTGGTGAATGTAGTCATTTGGGCGCGTGGCACAGGCGGTGGGACCGCAACTGGCAATGGCACAATATCAATAACCCACGAATTCACCCTAACCATCGGTGATATTAATGAAAGTAACAATACCAATGCAACCGCATGGTCTGGCACCCAGCCATCATTGGTGACGGTGGATGAGGATACTACCGTTGGTGGTAAATATTCAGAGGGTGGAAGGCCACGAGTCGCCCTTGCCACCTTCACCCCCAGCGATGCCGATGGTGATTCATTTCAATATATTGCTTTAAATGATTCTGGTGGAGAGTTTTATAGTCTTACTGCTTTCACTATGGATAAAGATGGCGTTTTATATACAACGGCTGGATTTAATTATGAAGGACAATTTGTTACTGCTGATAATGAAAAAGTTTCTTTCGTCATTTTTGCCCGCGGTATATCTGGTGGCACCCCAACGGGCGATGCGGTTGGTGCTGGCACGCAAAATGTCAATTATTTTGATACCGGTAATCAAGGCGGTGGCTGGATAACCACAAGTTTCGTGCTTTCCATTGCCGATGTGGTTGAAAATATCCTGCCAACCGAATGGTCTGGCACCCAGCCCAGCGGTGCATCCATTAGTGAAACGATCGATGTGCCTAACCAAGGCGAATTGACAGCGGGAAATTATGTTGCGGTGGCAACATTTACCCCCAAAGATGCCGATGGCGATGATTTTGAATATAATATTCAAGAAAATAAAGATCAATTTTGGTTATTTGATATCGGTAGCGATGGTATTTTGAAGGTAAAATATGCGTTAGATTATGAATCGGCATGGTATCCCCCTGTGGCAAAAACCACCATCTTGGCACGCGGCACAAGTGGCGGTGTAGCGAGTGGTGATGGTGCGGTATGGATAAGCCAAAATTTCACCCTAACCATCATTGATGGCAATGATACCAATTTGAATGAATATGCAACCACTTGGTCTGAAATCCCAACAACCAATTTTTCGATTTCTGAAACCGCTGATGTCATTAATCAGGGTCCTGAATTATCTAACTATAAGGCGATAGCCACATTCAAACCGCTGGATGCCGATGGCAATGATTTTCAATATGCATTTGATCAATCAAAGGCTGGTTGGTGGTTATTTGATTTTGACCCCCAGACTGGTATTGTAAGTTTGAAATATAATGTTGATTATGAATCGGCATGGTATCCACCCGTTATTTCTGCCAGCCTGTGGGTCAATGGCACATCGGGTGGCGCCCCAACCAATGAGGCGGTTGGCACTTGGATATCCCAACATTTCACCCTGAGCATTTTGGATGTTAATGATGCCGATTTGAATGAATATGCAACCACTTGGTCGGGCACCCCGACCACCGATGCCAGTTGGCGTGAAACCATCAATGTTGAAAATCAAGGGCCCGAATTATCGGCTAGCGAATATGTTGCGGTTGGCACATTTAAACCATTAGATGATGATGGCACTGAATTTGAATATGCGTTTGATACATCAAAAGCTGGTTTTTGGTTATTTGATTATGACACCAGCACTGGTGTTATAAGTGTAAAATATCAATTGGATTATGAATCGGCGTGGTATCCCCCGATTGTGGAAACCACCTTGTGGATCCATGGCACATCTGGCGGCACAGTGGGCGATGGCACGGCATGGGTAAGCCATAATTTTACCCTAAGCATTTTGAATGTCAATGAAGCGATCAATGATGAAGCCATTTCATGGTCGGGCAATCAACCAGCCACGATAGCGGTTGAAGAAACCGCTGGGGTTGATAATTTGCGGTTTGATTTGACCACCAGTGAATATGTAGCGGTGGCAACATTTACCCCCGAAGATGCCGATGGTGATGAATTTGCTTATGGATTATCTGGCGATTATGCTTGGATGTTTGATATTGGTAGCGATGGGGTTTTGACATTAAAATTTGAATTGGATTATGAATCAACTTTCTTTGACACCACCAATTTTTCTGCCACGGTGTGGGCAGGTGGATTATCGGGCGGCACCCCAGTGGGCGATGCTGTGCCGTGGATAAGCCATAATTTTGTTTTATCGCTGGTGGATGTAGCCGAATCTTCAACGGCTGATGGTGGCACCATGATTGGTGTTAATAATGATAATGGCGTGTATGATATTACATTTGCCAATTTGAACTATACCAATGATGGCACCACCCAAACCCTATTGACAGCTGATAATTTTGAAAATAGTTTTATTTCCTTCACCGATGCCGATGGCAATCACAACCAACATCATTGGTATTTCATTGCCGATACTGCCAATGATGGCACGGGCTATATTGTGTTTGATGTTGATGGCGATGATGGCACAGGCAACGACCAGATTCATATTTTTGGCGATGGTAATTGGAATTGGGGCACCCCCAGCGAAGGCGATGGCATAT
>JBPCWX010000087.1:0-8539 GCA_051009095.1 Gammaproteobacteria bacterium
ATTGCGTTGCCGCCGTCCGCACCGCCGCAGAGCGGTTGGGCTATTCACACCGCGATATTGTATCCGGCGCCGGGCATGATGCCTGCTGGATAAACCGCGTGGCGCCAACCTGTATGATTATGTGCCCCTGTGTGGACGGGCTGTCGCACAATGAAGCGGAAGATATTTCGCCAGAGTGGGCGACCGCCGGGACTAATGTGCTATTCCATGCCGCACTGACCACGGCTGAATTTATCTCGTAAATTTATTGCCTATATCTTTGGAAGGAGAAACCATCATGACCACAGTGATTAAAGGCGGAACGATTGTAACCGCTGACCGCAGCTATCAGGCTGAGGTGCTGATTGAGAACGAAAAAATCAGCGCCATCGGCGACAATCTGAAAGGCGACCAAACGCTGGATGCGACCGGGTGTTATGTGATGCCGGGGGGAATTGACCCGCATACGCATATGGAAATGCCTTTTATGGGCACCCATTCCACTGATAATTTTACCAGCGGCACGCGGGCGGCTTTGTCTGGCGGAACCACGATGATTGTTGATTTTTGTTTGCCGGCGCCGCGGCAGTCATTGCTGGAAGCCTGGCAGATTTGGGATGATAAATCCACGCAAGCTTGTGCTGATTTTTCCTATCATATGGCGGTCACTTGGTGGAGTGAGCAGGTTTTTAATGAAATGCCGACTGTGGTGGAACGCGGGGTTAATACTTTCAAGCATTTTATGGCTTATAAAGGCGCTTTGATGGTGGATGATGACGAAATGTTTTCATCTTTTCAGCGGTGCGCCGAACTTGGCGCGATGCCGCTGGTGCATGCCGAAAACGGCGATGTGGTGGCGCAGCTGCAGCAAAAACTGCTCGCCGAAGGCAATCATGGCCCCGAAGCGCACGCTTATTCTCGCCCGCCCGAAGTGGAAGGCGAAGCCGCCAACCGTGCGGTGATGATTGCTGATGCCGCCGGTGTGCCGCTGTATATTGTGCATGTTTCGTGTGAGCAGGCGCACGAGGCAATACGGCGCGGACGGCAAAAAGGAATGCGCGTGTATGGTGAGCCGCTCATCCAGCATCTGACGCTTGATGAGAGTGAATACGCTCATCCAAACTGGGATCATGCGGCGCGGCGGGTGATGTCGCCGCCGTTTCGCAATAAAGCGAATCAGGATAGTTTGTGGGCGGGATTGCAGGCGGGAAGCTTGCAAGTGGTGGCCACCGACCATTGCGCTTTTACCACTGAGCAAAAGCGCCTGGGTATGGGTGATTTCACCAAAATCCCCAACGGCACCGGCGGCTTGGAAGACCGTATGCCGATGTTGTGGTCGTACGGGGTGACAACGGGACGGTTGACCATGAATGAATTTGTTGCCGTAACTTCCTCAAATATCGCCAAAATTCTCAATCTCTATCCACGCAAGGGCGCGATGATAGTCGGTGCGGATGCGGATATTGTGGTTTGGGACCCCAAACGCGAAAAGACCATCAGCGCGGCAACACAGCAATCAATCATTGACTACAATGTATTTGAAGGGCATCAGGTGTGCGGACTGCCGCGTTTTACCCTAACCCGCGGGCGGGTTGCCGTGGATGACGGCATCGTTAAGGCGGAACCGGGGCATGGAAAATTTGTCGGACGGCAGCCCTTTGCCGCGCCAAATCGCGCGCTGTCACGCTGGAAAGAAGTTGTGGCGCCGCGTAAAGTCATTCGCGAAGTGGAAAATATTCCCGCCGGTGTGTGAGTCGGGATAAATTTATGTCAGTTGCAATTGAGGCAAAAGACCTCGGGCTGATTTATCCCGCAGCCGATGGCGATATACCCGCGCTAAGCGAGGTGTCGCTGACGATTAACAAGGGAGAGTTTGTTTCATTTATCGGTCCTTCAGGTTGCGGCAAAACCACTTTTTTGCGCGTCTGTGCCGCTTTGGAAATGCCCACCAGCGGCAGCGTGCAGGTCAATGGTCAAACCCCGGAAGAAGCGCGGCGGGCGCGAGCATATGGCTATGTGTTTCAGTCGGCGGCATTGTATCCATGGCGCACCGTGGAAAAAAATATCATGCTGCCGCTGGAGATCTTTGGCTTTAGCCCCGGCGATTGTCGCACGCGGGTTGCCCATGTATTGCAGCTGGTGGATTTGGCGGGTTTTGAAAAAAAATTCCCCTGGCAATTATCTGGCGGTATGCAGCAGCGCGTTTCCATCGCCCGGGCACTGTCATTTGATGCGGAATTGCTGTTGATGGATGAACCCTTTGGCGCCTTGGATGAAATTGTGCGCGATGACCTTAACGAAAAACTTTTGCTTTTGTGGAAACGCACGGGTAAAACAATCTGTTTTGTTACCCATTCAATCGCCGAAGCGGTATATTTATCGACCAAAATTGTGGTCATGTCGCCGCGTCCGGGCAGAGTGACGGAAGTGATTGACAACCCCTTGCCGGCGGAACGGCCGCTGGAAATGCGTGAATCAGCGACTTTTGCCCAAGCATCACAAACAGTGCGCCGAGCGTTGCGCCGCGGCGAACAATGAAAGAAAATAAAGGGATTTTTCTGCCGGTATTGACGGTTTGCGCTTTTTTGCTGGTCTTGTGGTATGTGGCGGCGGTTTATTTGAACGCGCCTTGGCAGATAGAACGCTACGAAAAAGCGGAGCAGCCATGGGGAATGAATGAACTGATTCATGACACACTGGCACAAAAGCGGCCGGTGCTGCCGGCGGCACATCAAGTATTTATTGAGATTTGGCAAACTACGGCGCTGAAAAAAATTACTTCTAAGCGCAGTTTGCTGTATCACAGCTGGGTGACCTTATCGGCAACGCTGGTGGGGTTTCTTATCGGTGTTTCGTTTGGTTTTTTGCTGTCGGTGTTGATTGTGCATAGTATCACCATGCAGCGGGCCATGATGCCGTGGATTGTTGCGAGTCAGACCATCCCCATCTTAGCCATTGCCCCGATGGTTATTGTGGTTATGAACGCCATCGGTTTGCTGGGATTACTGCCCAAGGCATTGGTGTCAGCATATTTAAGTTTTTTTCCGGTGGTGGTTGGCATGGTGCGCGGGCTGCGCAGTCCCGACAGTATTCAGTTGGACTTACTCAAAACATACAACGCCAGTCGCGGACAGACATTTTTTTTCTTGCGTCTACCGCGTTCGCTGCCGTTTTTTTTCGCCTCGCTAAAAATTGCCGTGGCCATCTCACTGGTCGGCGCCATTGTTGGTGAAATGCCCACCGGTGCGGTTGCCGGCTTGGGAGCGCGGTTGTTGGCCGGCTCCTATTACGGACAAACTGTACAGATTTGGTCAGCGCTGCTAATGGCATCGGCTTGGGCGGCATTGCTGGTGGGAGCGGTCGGCTTAGCGCAAAAATACATGCTCAGACGGATGGGCATGACGGCATGAGAACACTTTTGCCGCTTGCTTGGGTGGCGCTGCTGCTGGCGTTTATATTGCCGATTGCCGATGATAACCGACTCTTTTCTTATCCATCGGCACTTGGGTATGCCGCCATGCTGACGGTAACCGCCGCGGTATCGCTGAGGCGGCGGCGGGAATTGCTGTGGCTTCATGGTGTTATCGCCGCCATGGGCACTGCTGCGGTATTGCTGTTATTAAATGACATGGAACAGACACAAGCGGGTTATTGGCTGCTGCTGCTGTCGGTGTGGCTGCAAACATGGTTTTTTTCCGAGAGATTATCGCGTTGCGGCGGTTATGCGCGTCCAGCACAGTTTATTGTGCCGATATTTTTTGGCATCGCCTTGCTGATGCTGTGGGAGGCCGTGACACGGGGGGCGGGGGTTTCGCCGGTGCTATTACCGCCTCCCTCAGCGATTGCCGCTCGTCTGACAACAGAAACCAGCGTGCTGTTTGATGATTTTCGCCAAACTGTTCTCAAAGCGGTTTTAATCGGTTATTTTATCGGTTGTGCAAGCGGGGCAATGGTGGCGATTTGGGTTGACCGCGTGCCTTTTTTGCGGCGCGGGCTACTGCCGATGGGGAATTTTATTGCGGCGTTGCCGATTGTCGGTATCGCACCTATTATGGTCATGTGGTTTGGCTTTGATTGGCAATCAAAAGCGGCGGTGGTGGTGGTCATGACATTTTTTCCGATGTTGGTGAACACCGTGGCCGGGCTGCATGACCACAGCACCATTGAGCGTGATTTGATGACAACTTATGCGGCCAATTACCGTCAGCGGCTTCTCAAGCTTAACCTGCCGGCGGCAATGCCGTTTGTTTTCAACGCGCTAAAAATAAATTCCACCCTGGCGCTGATTGGCGCTATTGTTGCGGAATTTTTTGGCACTCCCATTGTCGGCATGGGTTTTCGCATTTCCACGGAAGTCGGACGGATGAATTTAGATATGGTATGGGCAGAAATTACCGTTGCCGCCTTGACAGGGACCGCTTTTTACGGTATATTATCCTTGTTGGAACAAAAAGTAGTGTTTTGGCACCCTTCGGTTAGGCGTGCCAATCATTGAATGTAGAAAATTTTTATCTTATCAGGAGAGCAAAATGAAAACAATCGCTTCACTTTTTTTGGCAAGCAGCATGATCTGCCTGCCCACCATTGCCGCCGATGACTTTACCCTGCAACTGAAATGGGTTACGCAGGCGCAATTTGGCGGCTATTATGTGGCAAAAGACAAAGGCTTTTATGAGGAAGAAGGGCTCAATGTGGAAATTAAACCCGGCGGTCCTGACATTGCCCCACCGCAGGTGATCGCCGGCGGCGGTGCCGATGTCATTATTGAATGGATGCCCGCCGCTTTGGCTTCCCGCGAAAAAGGGCTGGCCTTAGTCAATGTTGCCCAACCATTCAAGTCATCGGGCATGATGCTGACGTGCCGCAAAGACAGCGGTATCCGTTCCCCCGAGGACTTCCGCGGACGCACCTTGGGAGTCTGGTTTTTTGGTAATGAATATCCCTTTTTGTCATGGATGAGCCAGCTTGGTATTCCCACGGACGGCGGGGATAGTGGCGTGACCGTGCTCAAGCAGGGCTTTAATGTAGACCCCATTCTGCAAAAACAGGCGGACTGCATTTCCACCATGACCTACAATGAATATTGGCAGATTATTGACGCCGGCCTTAGCCCTGATGAATTGGTTGTTTTTAAATATCAAGACCAGGGGGTATCAACGCTCGAGGATGGTTTGTATGTGTTAGAGGATAATCTGAAAGATCCCGCCTTTAGGGACAAACTGACACGTTTTGTGCGGGCGTCCATGAAAGGCTGGAAATGGGCGGAAGAGCACCCCGACGAGGCGGCGGATATTGTTTTGGAAAATGATGCCACCGGTGCGCAGACCGAAAAACACCAACGCCGCATGATGCGCGAGATTGCCAAACTGACCACCGGCTCTAATGGTTCACTGTCGCTGGAAGATTTTCAGCGCACCGTTGACACATTGCTTAAAGGCGGCTCTGACCCCGTCATTACCGGGCAGCCGCAAGGAGCCTGGACGCATGAAATTACAGACAAGGCATTATAACCATAGTCTTGGATTCTTCATGTTGTTTGACAATGCGGATTATGTCTAATTAGGCGCATGAGTAGCAATCAGTATAAGAACGGTATTTTCTCAGAGCGGTTGCCGGCGGGTGAATACGATGGAAACTTTTCCGATATGCACCCGCCGCTGGATGCACATGAGGCACTGGTGGCATCAGACCGTTGCTACTTTTGCTATGATGCGCCCTGCATCAGCGCTTGTCCGACCGAGATAGATATTCCCATGTTCATCCGTCAAATTGCGGTGGGCGATGTGGTCGGCTCGGCAAAGACAATATTTGACCAGAATATTATGGGCGGCATGTGCGCTCGCGTTTGCCCAACAGAAACCCTCTGTGAATCTGCCTGTGTCCGCGAAGCCGCCGAAGGCAAACCGGTGCAGATTGGGCTGTTGCAGCGCTATGCCACTGACCGTGTTATTGATGCGGGAAAACAACTGTATCAACGTGCCGCAGCAACGGGAAAAACTATTGCCATCATAGGCGCGGGTCCGGCTGGCCTTGCTTGCGCTCATGGGCTTGCACGACACGGGCATAATGTGGTGATCTATGAAGCGCAAGAAAAAGCGGGCGGGTTAAACGAGTATGGCATCGCCGCCTATAAAACAACCGATCATTTTGCCCAGAAAGAAATAGATTATATTAGCGCAATCGGCGGCATCAAAATTGAATACAATACCCGCCTGGGGCGCGATATAACGCAGGATGAATTGCGGCAAAAATATGATGGCGTGTTTTTAGCGATGGGATTAGGCGGCGTTAACGCGCTGGCAATCCCCGGGAGTGATGCCGAAGGGGTGGATGATGCCGTTAGTTTCATTGCCCAGCTGCGGCAGAGCAAACAATTATCCGCCCTGCCAATCGGCCGGCGGGTGGTGGTGATTGGCGGGGGAATGACCGCCATTGATGCTGCCGTGCAGAGTAAATTACTCGGTGCGGAAGAAGTCACGCTTTGCTATCGCAATACGCGCCAGCATATGAAAGCATCTGTATATGAGCAGGAATTTGCCGCCGCCAAAGGCGTGCTGGTTCGCTGTCAGCTGCAACCGCAGGAGATACTCACTGATGACCACGGTAAAGTGCGTGGCCTGGTGCTGGAATATACCGAAGATAAAAACGGTAAACTTGTCGGCAATGGTAATAGCACAACGATTGTTGCTGACCAGATATTTAAAGCGATTGGACAAACGCTGGTAACCGCGGGGGTTGACGGAGTGAAGACGAAAAACGGTAAAGTTATCATAGACGGCAGCGGGCGCACCTCACTGCCCAATGTGTGGGCGGGTGGTGATTGCGCCGTCGGTGGTGATGATTTAACCGTTTCGGCGGTGGCGATGGGGCGGGATGCCGCTGTTGCTATTCACCAAACATTGACCACGGCGCATAAACAGTAATAATCAGGGAGGATATGATGGCAGACATTAGCGCTAATTTTCTGGGGATTAAATCCCCGAATCCGTTTTGGCTGGCATCGGCGCCGCCAACCGATAAAGAATATAATGTGCGCCGCGCCTATGATCAAGGCTGGGGTGGCGTGGTATGGAAAACGCTTGGCTTGGACCCGCACATTGTTAATGTCAATGGGCCACGCTACGGCGCAATTTGGGGAGCCGACCGCCGTCTGCTCGGGCTTAACAATATTGAACTCATCACCGACCGGCCATTACAGGTTAATTTAGATGAAATTAAAGCGGTTAAACGCGATTATCCCGGCCACGCGATGGTGGTGTCGCTGATGGTGCCGTGTGAAGAACCCTGCTGGAAGGAAATATTGCCGCAAGTGGAAGACACCGGCGCTGATGGCGTGGAATTAAATTTTGGCTGTCCGCATGGTATGTCAGAGCGCGGCATGGGGTCGGCGGTCGGGCAGGTGCCGGATTATATTGAAATGGTAACGCGATGGGTGAAGCAAAACACCCAACTGCCGGTGATTGTTAAATTAACGCCGAACATCACTGATATTCGTCATACGGCACGGGCGGCACATGCCGGCGGTGCGGATGCGGTATCCCTGATTAACACTATAAATTCCATTACTTCGGTTAATTTAAACACGTTTGCGCCGGAGCCAACCATTGACGGCAAAGGGGCGCATGGTGGTTATTGCGGTCCTGCGGTTAAGCCGATTGCGCTGAGTATGGTGTCGGAAATTGCCCGCGATGCCGAGACACGCGACCTGCCCATATCCGCTATCGGCGGCATTACCACGTGGCGCGATGCGGCGGAGTTTATGGCCTTGGGCGCGGGTAATGTACAGGTGTGCACTGCGGCAATGACCTATGGTTTTAAGGTGGTGCAAGAAATGATTGCCGGCTTGGAAAATTGGATGGAAAAAGCTGGTCATAAAACTTTAGATGACATTATCGGCAAAGCAGTGCCCAACCTCAGCAACTGGCAAAACCTTAACCTGAATTATGTTACCAAGGCATCTATTAATCAGGATTTGTGCATCAAGTGCGGGCGTTGTCATATTGCCTGCGAAGACACTTCTCATCAGGCGATTACCAGTCAGGTAAACGGTGAGCGCCATTTTGAAGTGATAGATGAAGAATGTGTTGGCTGTAATTTATGCGTTAATGTCTGCCCGGTGGAAAATTGCATTACCATGGAGGCGCTGTCTCCCGGCACAGTGGATAAGCGCGTCGGCACTCCAGTATCGGCGGAATTTGCCGACTGGACAACACATCCGAATAACCCTGCGGCACGGGGATAACCCCATAAGCAAGGCGATAACAGATATTTTTATTGACCGAATAAGCCAGGTCAGTGGGGGTGAATAATATCCTAAATTTATCGGCTTTGGCAAAGAAGGGAGACATTCCCGTGTATGTCGGTAATGCCGCCTTCCTGTTATAATTTTTTTGTAAAAATCACAAACAGCAGTGCACCTTAAATTTCTTACAGCCTACGGAGGTAAAATCATGTCAACACTCAAAAACATTATCGCACTGGCAGCATTAATCCTGCTGCCATTCTCATCGGTATCGCCAGCAGTCGCGGCCGATAAGATAAAAGTTGCCGGCATTTATAC
>JBPCWX010000088.1:0-2488 GCA_051009095.1 Gammaproteobacteria bacterium
ATGCGGAATCGGCCTCTTATCAGGCGGGCGCGCAACTGGCTATTGCCGATTTGCAAGTGGCCAAGCTGGGATTGAGCGTGTGTTATGATGTGCGCTTTCCCGCATTATATCGGCAATTAGCACTGGCTGGGGCAGAAATTATCAGCGTGCCAAGTGCTTTTACGCGCCCAACAGGGGCCGCGCATTGGCATATTTTATTGCGCGCACGAGCGATTGAAACAGGGTGCTTTATCATCGCGCCAGCGCAATGCGGCCAGCATGAAAATGGCCGTGCTACCTATGGGCATAGTCTGATTGTGTCGGCTTGGGGCGAAGTGTTGGCTGATGCGGGCGCAGATGGCCTGATGGCGATGGCGGATTTGGATTTGGCACAATGCGCCAAAGCAAGACAACAAATTGCAACACTGCAACATGGGCGGGTTTTCAAAAATCCGTCTGGTGCGCAATGTTGTGACGATTAGGCTAGCTTATTGTGTTTTGGGCAATCGCCATATAATTAACGCTCATATCGCCACTGGTGCGCCATTGGTCGCTAAAAGGGTTAAAACTCACGCCCGTTGAACGAATAAGCTCCAATTCAGCATGGCGGGTCATTTTTTCTAATTCGTCAGGCGTGATGAATTTGTGCCAATCATGGGTGCCACGCGGCAGCCAGCCCAACACATATTCCGCGCCAATAATGGCCAGTGCGAAAGCTTTGGCGGTGCGGTTGAGGGTGGCCAAAAACATGATACCATCGGGTTTAAGCATGGCCCCGCAAGCGCGCACAAATTCGGCTGGATTGGCAACATGTTCAATCACTTCCATATTCAAAATAATGTCAAATTGCGCGGTTTTGCCATTGTTGCCATTGGCGGCTAATGTTTCGGCTGTTGTGGTGCGATAATCAATTTTAAGATGGTTTTGTTCGGCATGTAGCTGTGCTGTTTTTATATTGGCATCGCTGGCATCTGCGCCCAATACTTGCGCGCCCAGCCGTGCCATTGGCTCGCTCAACAAGCCGCCGCCGCACCCAATATCAAGCAAATGCAACCCTGCTAAAGGTGTGGCAGAGGCTTCATCTAGCCCCAAAAGAGCGCAACTTTGGCTACGAATATAAGATAAACGCACTGGATTGAGTTTGTGCAGGGGGCGCATCTGGCCATGCGGATCCCACCATGTTTCGGCCATTGCCGAAAATTTGGCCACCTCATCATCATCAATCGTATTGGTTTTGTCTAGCACGAGCCTTCCTTTAATAGGGATTATAGAACTAATTTGTTAAATGGGAAAAGAATAAACGTCCAACCGCGTTAAGCGGATGAACGTATAAGAGAAAACAAAAACAAGGTGTGAATGGGAAAAGAATAAACGTCCAACCGCGTTAGCGGTTGGCGACCCGTCCCAAGCGGCTGCGCATTATGCGAGCGAAGCGAGCATAATTGACGCATAGCTCGCTTGGGAGAAAGAACAACAGGAAGGTAAAGCCAAAAACAGGCCGTGAATGGGAAAAGCAAGAATACCCTTGCTATACATCATTTTTATTGGCACATTAGGCTAGGACTTAGAATTTATACTACAGGGAGAGACAAAAATGACAGAAGCATGGATTATTGATGCCTGCCGCACACCTCGCGGCATTGGCAAACCGGGCAAAGGCGCGTTAACCGATATTCATCCGCAACATTTGGGCGCGACTGTGCTGAAAGCACTGGCCGAGCGCAATGCGTTTGATACTGCCGAAGTGGACGATATTATTTGGGGAACAAGCGCGCAACGCGGCACTCAAGCCAATGATTTGGGGCGGATGGCCGCGCTGGATGCGGGCTATGATGTGCGCTCTAGCGCGATGACGCTTGACCGCTTTTGCGGCTCTGGCATTACTGCCGTCAACATTGCCGCCGCCAACATTATGTCGGGCATGGAAGATTTGACCGTGGCGGGCGGCACCGAAATGATGTCGCGCTTTGGCAGTGATGCGGCTGGTAGCTCACCCTTTTTGGATAATGGCAATACGCGCTTGCGTGCCATCCATCCACAGCCGCACCAAGGCGTGTGCGCAGATGCCATCGCCACATTGGAAAATATCCCCCGCGAGGCGGTGGACGCGCTGGCTTTTGTCAGCCAGCAACGCGCCAAAAATGCCATAGAAAATGGCCATTTTGATAAATCGCTGGTGCCAGTCTATAAAGAAGATGGCAGTTTGGCGTTGGACAAGGAAGAGTTTCCGCGTCCGCAGACCACACCCGAAAGCTTAGCCGAACTTGAGCCGAGTTTTGCCAAAGTTGCCGATATTCCGCTTGATGATGAAGGCACGACTTTCCGCAAATTGGTTAATCAAGCCTATCCCGATTTGGAGATAACGCATGTGCATCATGCGGGCAATTCCTCTGGCGTTGTTGATGGCGCGGCGGCTTTGCTGTTGGCGGCTAAGGATTATGCCAAAGCGCACGGCCTCAAGCCGCGTGCCAAAGTGCGCGCCATTTGCAATATGGGCGACAGCCCAACC
>JBPCWX010000089.1:0-3308 GCA_051009095.1 Gammaproteobacteria bacterium
CGCAAGATGACCTTACGGTCGGGTTTCCCCATTCGGAAATCTACGGATCAAAGCCTGTTCGCGGCTCCCCATAGCTTATCGCAACGTACTACGTCCTTCATCGCCTGTGCATGCCAAGGCATCCACCAAATGCCCTTTAGACACTTGATCGTTCTCATTATCACCATGCGCCAACCACCCGTGCGGCGACTGACTCATAAAGTGATAGTGCGATCAGCTGTTCGCCAGATTATGCCACCCCAAAGGGCAACCAAAACAGCGAACAAAGATCAATTTCTTAAATTCTGGACTTACCCGACATATATCTGCAAAAGCAAATAAGTGCATCCGGGGGGATGCATGCGGTTTTTCAAACAGCCATCAATGTTCGTTCAGGATTTTTCAAGCAGACCAATCCAAAACAGGCCATTTGCCACAAACCGGGCAAATCTCTTCTTCACAATGTCAAACAACATGTGCGATAAACGCACAACACAAGCGCAAAAACCACACACGATTGGCCAATAACAACCAAACGCCTATGGAATCTCCGATTGGATGGGCTGGTTATACACGCATTAGCCGCCCTGTCAAACCCTTATCGCAAACAAATTCACGTAAAAATCTCATCCGCTATAGAATCTTCAAAAATTTTTGAAATAATCGTCTATTTCAGTGCGCATCGCCATACCAACTTGTTCAAAGCAATCAAGCAAATCTTGATATGTATCTTGGCCACCAACAAAATCCCAAAGCTCTTCTGCAACTTTCAATTCCGCTTCCAAATCCAACATTCCCGCCATTGTCCAACGGTCATAAGGCTTCGGTTCATACGGATTATACGGTATCGCAATCAATGTATGAATCTTGGCATCAGGATTTTCATATAAAGCAACGGCCGCCCACTCTAATAAAGTGCGCTTATATTCTTTGAAGCTGCCCTTATTCGGTTTTACTGTTTTCAAATCTATCCAGAAAATATTATCGTCTGAATCTCGCAGTTCAATATCAATTTTCGTGAGTTTTACCTCACGCACATCTCCCTTTTGGCAAACTGCGCGTATGCGTTCCAGCTCCTCATTTTTCGCTGGTTTTTCTTGCGCTATAGACAAATCATCCATGATTTTTTGAATTACGACTTGTGCTTGCGAGCTAATTATTTTCGGCGGCGTTGCCTGTTTTGCCGTTGCCACAAATTTATTACGCGCCAATTCCACCGCCACAGGTTCAAAAATGCGGGTGCCAAAATTAGTATTGAGTGAATGGATAAATGAAAAAAGAGCCATTCTATCCTTGCCCAGCAAGCGCGTATGAAAAGGCATATGTTTTGTTTCAGGCGCATAATCCCTAAATTTGTCTTGCAGGCTATTTTTTATTACTTCTTTCGTTGCCTGTTTTTGTTGTGGTGTCATCGGCATTGCTTTTCCTTCATGTGAAAAATCATCTCTGCATAAGCCGATTTATCGCGTTCGGTGCGATTGAGAACAGGTCTCTTATATTGATTAACAATTTCCAAATTCGCGTTCAAAGCAATGGTGGGATAGATATTATATTTGTCATTGGCAACCAGAAAAATATCGTAATCATCTTGTAAATAGGGCTTTGCATTGGTCAAAACTTGCGTAACCCCATCAATATAAGAAAGCCGCGCTTCTTTGCCTTGTCCGCTAAAAAGTGGGCCTATTTCCAACTTATCATTGCGCTCAAATCCAAATAAATCATAGGCATAGGCGTGTTGCTCGTGATAATCAATCAGCCCAACATAGGGCGGACTGGAAAATATGCCACGAATTTTTTGCTTCTTTGCCAATGCCGAAAAATCTGGATGTTGTGCTGATAATGCCGAAAATATATCCGTATTGCGCGCATCACCACGCAAGCATTTTTGGTAAGTATCCGTTCGCAACTGCTCAAATGTTTGAAGCCTTTTTATTACATCTTGGCTATAACGTCGCCACCATTGTCGGATAGAAAATAACGGTTTGCAGATTTTACCATGTTTGCGGCAATAATAAGGGGTTGTTACAGGCTCTTTAAGGGTTGCCAAATCAGCATGGGTGGTCGCTCGGCATGAGCGCATTGTGCGACTGAGAATAATCGCAATAATTTTTTTGGTTGTTGGGTTTTTTACCTTTTTCAGCTGCTCAAAAACGAAGTCAATTTCGCGGCGCACGGGGTGCAAATACCATTTTCCAAGAAACCCCTCTGCATTATCCTGCATTATTTTTAATTTATGTGTCGCGCATAATTTTTCATATATCGGCGCAAACGCCGCCATTTTTTCCGTAGTATATTGCTTTTCTTCAATTTCTTTTTTCCTTAATTTGATTTTGAATTCGGGTGACGGAAAATATTTTTTGTTGAATTTGTTAAGCAGTTCTAACAACGCATTTTCAAAATATAAATTATGATTGGCAGACACAAAATCATCTAAAGCGAGACTGATAGAATCCAAATTGGCGCACAAATCAGCAAAATCAACCCGCCCAATCTTCACATTGGTAATGAGTGTGTTGAAAATTGAAATATCAAGACCGATGGCGTGCATCCCCAATTCATTTGCTTGCACCAAAGTTGTGCCACTTCCTGCAAAAGGGTCAAGCACTATGTCGCCCGCCTTAAAATAGCTTTCTTTTTTGAAATTATCTGTGTGGCCATCAAGAAAATATTCCACTAATTGTGGAATAAATTTGCCTTTATAGGGATGCAATCTATGCACATGTTTGGTCGTGTCTTTTTCTTTCAAATTGTCAAAAGACAAAGCCCAATTCAAATCTTCTCCCAGTTGCTTGCGCCAGTCTCCCTCACGCCGTCGGTTAAAACTGGCATAATAATTTGTAAGGTCGCATTTGCTAACAGCGGGCGAGCCAGCTTTGCCATATTTGGTAATTTTTCCATATTGAACAAGGTAGGCAATATTGGATTTGGTGACCTTTTTGTCTAAATAACAGCTCGCCCAAATGCTCGCTTCTTCCAGCGTCATCAATTCCAATGAATCGTCTTTATGCAAGAATCCACTCACGATAATTTTCCCTAGCCCACCCTATTTATAAAATTATTAGCCATAACATTATTAGCCAGATTCTTTGGTCAGTGGGCAATTTATTTATGCATAATCTTGCCCAGCTTGTGCATAATGATGATTCTCGCTAGATTGCACAAAAAGGGGAACAAAATGACTTATTATTTTTTATTGGCGGGGGCGGCTTTATCATTGATAGGCGCGGTGTTTCATGGGCTTGTTGGCGGGCGCGTTTATTACATGCAAAACATCAAAAGCAGCAATTTAGAGCCGCTTACGCAATCGCTCAGTCTGGTGAGTTGGCATA
>JBPCWX010000090.1:0-8180 GCA_051009095.1 Gammaproteobacteria bacterium
CATCAAGGCAACCCGCATCTGGCGCGCGCCGTCCGTCAAGCGCGCAATGCCACGCTGAAATGAATCCGTTTGCTCAACCCGTTCATAAATCACCTTGCCTTCTTTGTGGCAATCCGCCTCATTTCGGCGCGCGCCCAATAAATCACCCATAAATACATAATTAATCTTATTATCACGCAAAGAGCGGGCAAGCACTTGGCGGTTAAAATGCGGGCAATAGCGGCTAAACGGCGTAGAGCGCACATCCACCACCGCTTGTATTTTGTGCTGATTTAAGAGCGATAAAAATTTTGTCAATGAATGGGCGGAATGACCAACGGTGTATAAATGCTTTTGATAAGGCATTTTTATGGGAAAAGTATGGAAAAAATCGCTACAATAATTAGTGGGGTACAAAACCCCAACAACAATATTGATAATTGAATCCGTATTTTGTAGCCAATCCCCGGCAAGTCTTCTTCATTTTCTTTTAATATACTTAATGAATGAGTGGAAATATGAATAATATAAAAAGGAAAAAATAACACGAATATGACACCAACTCTCTCAATAAACTTGCCAATGTTAAACCCAAAAAGTAAGTCCATAAAGAAATTTATGGCTAATATACAAAGCCCAGCGATTATCACAAGTCTTAATATATACATGAATGATTCTTGCCACAATTTGTTATGTGATTTTGCGATAACAAAATAAATCCCAATAGCCCACAAAATTGAGTTTCCATAAAGGCTCACAAAATCGGTTAAAGGTAAAACTTGCTTAAAAAGCACGATTAATGAAGTCGCAACAAACATAAACTGCGCGACAATTAGTCCGTATGATATGGCAGACTCGACTGGTTTCGATTCTGCGATTGAGTCCAAAAATTCAGGCGTAACTTCCATCCCCCACTTCAGCATTTTTTCCCGAAGTATATTTTTGAGCATCGACTTTGAATCTACATCCGATTCGTCATATAGCGACACAAGTTGTTGCGCTGCTTTTTTCTCAGCATAGGGAGAATAAGCGGCACTGATTTTGATTAACACCCTGATAATCAAAAGCAAGCACACCATCGATAAAAATATCGACTTGTACGTGACCATAACATCTTCTATTGCCAAAATCATATTGAAACCTCGACTAAATTCCTGCCAAAACCCCACCACCAAAAGACAACCCCTCAGCCAACTCACCCCCCGCCTCGACCCGCACCGCGCAATACTTAAATTCGGGGATTTTCCCAAAGGGATCCAACTTCGGATTAGTCAGCATATTCGCCGCCGCCTCGTAGTAGCAAAAGGGAATAAACACCGCCTCCGCCGGCACGCCCTCATCCGCCCGTGCCGATAAACTCACCGCACCTCGCCGCGAACGCACCGTCACCACATCGCCCGCCGATAAACCCAATGCCGCTAAACGCTGCGGATTCATATATGCCGTCGCCCCCGGCTCCAAAGCATCCAAGGTGCGCGAACGCCGCGTCATCGCCCCCGTGTGCCAATGCTCCAACTCGCGACCCGTGATCAAAACTAAGGGATATTCTTCGTCCGGTAATTCCTCCGCCGGCACAAAATCCGCCGCCACAAAACGCCCTAAACCATCCGCTGTCGGAAAATCCTCCCGAAAAATTACCCCTTCGCCAGCATCGCCCTCTTCGCGGCATGGATAAGTCACCGCATGCTCCGCCTGCAAACGCTCCCACGTAATGCCCGCAATGCTCGGCATCGCCTGCCGCATCTCATCAAACACCCGCCGCACTCCCGCATCTTCGCCCGCATATCGCCAATCCAACCCTAAACGCTGCGCCATCTCTTGAATAATCCACAAGTCCTGCCGCACCTCGCCGCCCATCTCCAAGGCGCGCCGCCCCAACTGCACCATGCGGTCAGTGTTGGTGAAAGTCCCCGTCTTTTCCGCAAAAACAGACGCCGGCAAAACCACATCCGCCAATACCGCCGTCTCCGTCAAAAAAATATCCTGCACCACCAGCATTTGCAAGGACGCCAACCCCGCGCGCGCATGTGCCGTGTTGGGGTCGGACATCGCCGGGTTTTCGCCCAGCACATACATCCCGCGAATCTTCCCCGCACAAGCGGCATCCATAATTTCCACCACCGTCAAACCGGGTTTATCATCCAATTTTGCACCCCACAATTTTTCAAACCGCGCCCGCACGTCGTCATCATCCACCCGCTGATAATCGGGCAGCATCATCGGAATCAAACCGGCATCCGATGCTCCCTGCACATTGTTTTGCCCGCGCAAGGGGTGCAGCCCGCAACCAGGCCGCCCAACATTGCCCGTCAATAGCGCCAAGGCAATTAAACAGCGCGCATTATCCGTGCCATGCGTGTGCTGCGACACCCCCATTCCCCAAAAAATCATGGCGCGCCGTGAGCCGCCATATAATCGCGCCGCACGGCGAATTGTCGCCGCTGGAATGCCGCATATGTTTTCCATCTTCTCTGGCGGGCATTTTTCCACTTGCGTCCGCAGTTTGTCAAAATCGCGCGTCCGCGTGCGCACAAATTCCTCATCCGCCAAACCTTCCTGCACAATCACATTCATCATGCCGTTGAGCAAGGCAACATCGGCATCGGGCTTCATCTGCATGGCAATCTCGGCATGAGCAAACAGCTGCGACCGCCGCGGATCGGCAACTATTAATTTGGTCCCCCGCGCCGCCGCATTTTTCATCACGGTTGCCGCCACCGGATGATTGACGGTCGGATTCGCGCCGATGATAAAAGCGACCTCAGCCTCCAACACATCCGACACCTGATTGGACACGGCGCCAGAACCGATGCCTTCCAAAAGCGCCGCCACCGAAGACGCATGGCATAAACGGGTGCAATGGTCCACATTGTTGGTGCCAAAACCAACGCGCACCAGTTTTTGGAATAAATACGCCTCTTCATTGCTTCCCTTCGCCGAGCCAAAACCCGCCAACGCCGCCGCACCCTGCGAATCGCGAATGGCGCGCAAAGTCCCTCCCGCCAAATCCAAGGCTTCTTCCCAGGTCGCTTGACGAAAAACATCACGCCAGTTATTTGGCTCCAACACCATGGCAGGGTCTTTCGGCGCCTCCGCACGGCGAATAAGCGGATGAGTGAGACGGTGCGGGTGGTGCGCATAATCACCACCAAAGCGGCCTTTCACGCACAACCGCTTTTTATTGCTGGGGCCATCGCGACCATCAGCCCATAAAATGCGGTTGTCTTTAACATGATAAGTTGTCTGGCAGCCAACACCGCAATATGGACACAGTGAGGGGACGGATTTATCGGGGGTTTGCAGCAGCACCTCGCCCACGGGCGCCAAGGCGCCGGTGGGACATGCTTGCACGCATTCGCCGCAGCCAACGCACGTGCTTTCGCCCATCGGCACATCAAAGTCAAAAACAATTTTTGCCCCTGCTCCGCGCCCCGCATAGCCGATAACATTATTCACCTGTTCTTCGCGGCAGGCGCGCACGCAGCGCGTGCATTGAATGCAAGAGTCCAAATTGACCGCCATGGCCGGATGCGACAAATCGGCGGGGGGCTGTGGGCGGCGGATAAAACGGGGATGGTTCACCGCCAGCGCCCGCACCCAATGGGCAAGTTCAGAATCATTGCTGCGCAATGCTTCGGGCATATCAGCAGCCAGCAGTTCAACAATCATTTTTTGCGCATGTTTGGCGCGGGCGCTATGGGTGGCGACTTTCATGCCGGCGGTGGCATGGCGGCAGCATGACGGCGCCAACGTTCGCTCGCCGTCAATTTCCACCATGCAGGCGCGACAGTTGCCGGCGGCGCGATAACCGGGCGTATAGCACAAATGGGGAATTTCAGTCCCATAACGGCGCGCCGTCTCCAAAATGTTTTCGCCGGCAAAACCGATGACCGGCGTGCCGTCCAACTCAAATTCCACCGCCTCGGCAAAAGGCGACCATGCGGGCATAGCCATATATTTATTCCCCTGTTTTTGGTAAAGGTAAGCAGGGGAATTTTACTTTATTTAAGCCTCGCCGCCCAATAATCGGCGCAACTTCCGCAACTGAGCGGCAACTGAGCGATTATCAAGGTAATCCCATAACCCCATTAATCTCATTCCCAAGCGTTTGGAAATAAGATTAAAATTTGGCGGATTATGGCTGCCCGCAACTTTATGGCAAGATTACTGTTTGAAAGCTTTGGCGGGCAGACCATGCTGCGCTATCTTTCACCAGGGTCCAATTCTGCCCTCCTCTTGATGACCAAACATCGTCTACACCGTTGCCATTCCCACCCAATATATGCAGCAAACCATTGTGTGAGAAGGCTTGAAATGAAGAACGCCCTCCCCATTGTGCACCTGCTTCAGCCGTTTCCTGCGTCCACACCTTGCCATCTACCGATGACCAAACATCGTTGAGGCCACCACTCGTCCAAGCCCCACCCAAAACATATATTTTGCCGTTGTGCGACACCGCCTGAAAATCTTGGCGAGGTGGCCACGCCTCTCCAGTTTCCCGCGCCCAGGTTACGCCGTCCACCGACGACCAGACATCACGGCCGTTAAATCTTGTCGCTACTCCGCCCAGCACATACATTCGCCCATTATGAGATACTGCTTGATGCCCATAACGATTCCGCCAATTTGCATTGGGTTGTACCAGCAACCAATTCTCACCATCCACCGACGACCACACATCATTGTCTTCCCCCCCCACTCCTGTCCCGCCCAATACATATATCACTCCATTATGCACCACTGCTTGATGATCATTGCGCACAGCCCAATTCGCATTACCGAGCAATGCCCATGTTTTGCCGTCCGGCGATGACCAAACATCATTCAATATAACACCACCGCCTTGGCTTCCCCCCAACACATAGATAGTGCCATTGTGTACCACAGCCTGAAACCTACTGCGCCCCGACCAGATCGGCGCGCTTTCTACGCTCCAGTTTTGCCCATCATCAGATGAAGACCATACATCTCGAAGATATGAACTACCATCATATCCACCCATCACATAAATTGTTGATTGAGACGGTAAAAATGCTATGGTTATAATCGCAGTCGCCGCCAAGTTTTCATATGACTGATTCAATAACTTAAAATTATCTTCCACCGTAACCGTCACGGTTACGGTGGCAGGCGGCAATAGCACACCGTCGCCGCCGATATAGTGCAATTTGCCGTTATCCACGTCAAAAGGAGCCTCGGGATTAATGCTCCATTCCGCCTGCACTTGAATATTGTTAGCGCGCAATTCGATGAGGCCATCGCCCCCGTGATTTTGCGGCAGGCGATAAGTTTGGGCGGTGGAATCAATCCGCACGCCGTCATTTTCGCCCACAGCGGCGGGCGTAAAGATGACCAAGCCCCAGACCATTAAAGCAATTAATTTTTTCATATCATTTATCACTCCTAAGCTAATTATTATAACACCAGAAACGAGACCAAAAAGCAGAGCAATTATCAAGGGGTGGAATTTTGACGGTTTGCCGGCAGTCCTATATCGCGTGAGCGGCAGCATCATTTTGCCGCGCCGCCATCATCGCCGCTTTCATTTCCGCCACTGCCGCGCGCAAGCCGATAAACAAAGCCCGCGCAATCAGGGCATGACCAATATTGAGTTCGCTGATTTGCGGCAGCCGCGCCACCGCAGCGACATTGTCAACGCGCAAGCCGTGCCCCGCATGAACCTGCAGTCCACATTCAGCGGCATATTGCGCCGCCGTCATCAACGGGCGCAAATCACCGTTCTCAGCATATGCGCCGGTGTGCAATTCCACCGCCCGCGCACCAATGGCAACCGCCGCATCAATCTGCGCCGCCTCCGGCGCAATAAACAAAGACACCCCAATCCCCGCCGCCGTCAGCGGCGCGCAAAAATTTTGCAGCCGCGATAATTGTCCACCCGCATCCAAGCCGCCTTCGGTGGTCAATTCTTCCCGCCGTTCCGGCACCAAACACACTTTTTGGGGCGCGGCGGCAAGGGCAATGGCCTGCATTTCATCGGTCGCCGCCATTTCCAAATTTAAGTGCGTGCCAATGGCGGCGCGCAAAAGCGGCAAATCAGCATCAACGATATGGCGCCGGTCTTCGCGCAAATGGGCGGTGATAAAATCCGCCCCGCCCGCTTCGGCCAGGCGCGCCGCCGCCGCAACATCAGGGTACGCAGTCCCCCGCGCCTGGCGAATGGTGGCGACATGGTCAATATTAACGCCCAATTTCATCCGCGGTCCGCCGGTGCGCCCACGCGCATTTGCCTTAATAAATTTTCATTGCGCCGCCAATCGGCAGCCACCTTGACGCGCACTGTTAAATATACGCGCTCCCCCAAAGCGCGCTCCATATCGTAGCGCGCCGCGGCGGCGATTTTTTTCAACTGAGCGCCGCCCGCCCCGATGACAATGGCTTTTTGTGATTCGCGCTCGACCAAAATGCGCGCCGACACTGCCGTCGCCTTGCCGCGCATTCCCGTGCGCCGCACCAATACGCCGATACTGTACGGTAATTCATCGCCCAAGGCATGATACACTTTTTCGCGCAGCAATTCGCCAAGAAAAAAATCAGCATTCGCCGCCATCTTGTCGCGCAGCGGTAAAACCGTGTTCGCATCGGCACCGCCGACGGTGGTAATCTCTTCATCATCAAACAGCGGCGGCGACTCGGGCAGCAGCGCCGTCACTTCGTCTTTTAGGACGGAAATGCCCTGCCCGCGCCGCGCGCACAGCGGCACAATCGCGGCAAAATCACGCTGACGGCGGACCTCATCCGCCAACGGCAGCAAAGCGGCATTATCGGCAGCCAAGTCGGTTTTATTCACCGCCGCCACCATCGGCAGCGCGGTGGGCAAGCGCGATAAAAAATCCGCATCTTCTTTGGTCCATTGCGGTGCGGCGCAAACAAACACCACCACATCCGCCGCCGTCGCCGCCCATTCCGCTCCCTCATTGAGCCGCCGATTAAAGGTCCCGCCGTGGCGCGTCTGCCACCCGGGAGAATCCAGCAGCCCGCATTGACTGCCGCTGTGGACAAAAGCCGCCCGCAAAATTCCCCGCGTTGTTTGTCGGCGGTGTGAAACAATGCTGACTTTACCCCCCGCCAGCGCGTTAATCAAAGTGGACTTACCCACATTAGGCCGCCCCACTATGGCGACAAAACCGTGGCGCGTCATGCCGCCAGCCGCGCCAGCAAACAACGGCACGCCATTTTTTCGGCATCGCGGCGATTGTCGGCAACCGCCAGCGCCGATTGTCCGTCTGCCAGAAGGCATTGCACCACAAAATAGGGCTGATGCGCCACCCCGCCACGCGCAAGCACTTCATATATCGGCAAAACCGCCCCTCGTTTTTGCTGATGCTCTTGCAACCGTGTTTTGGCGTCTTTGAGCGTATCCATCCTCACCCCGTCCATCTGCTGCACCGCTTCCGCAAACAATTTTTGCGCCACCGCCGTCGCCGCCGCAAAGCCGCCATCCACATAAACAGCGGCAAAATAAGCCTCCAAAGCGCCCGCCAGCATGGAATTATGTTTTTCTTTTGCCGACCTCAGCCGCAGCCGCTGCGACAAGCCAATTTTTTGTGCCAATGCCGCCAGTGTTTCGCCATTGACTAACTGCGCTCGCGCATATGTCAGCGTCCCCTCATCCCATTCAGGATAACGCTCAAACAGCATTTGCCCGACCAATAAATCCAGCAGCGCATCCCCCAGCCATTCCAAACGCTCATTATGCGCCGCGCCGGTGCTGCGATGCGTCAGCGCCTGCCGCTCCAAATTTTCATCGCTGAATACATATGACAAAAAATCATGCCTCCGTGCCATTATCATCCTCCGATGAAATAGAAACATCATCTGGCGGCACCTCATCGCCGCGGTCCACATCCGCCGCTTGGCGCAAATATAAAGACATGCCGCCGCGGTCGGAGTTCTTAAAATCATGCAGCAATTCTTTGAAGTTAAAAATAACATACCGCGCCGGCCCAACCAAATTTTCACGCGGCACCAGCCCCCAATATCTGCTGTCGCTGCTGTGGTCGCGATTATCGCCCAGGACAAAATAATGGTGCGGGGGAATATGGCACCGCAGCAGAAGTCCGCCTTGCAAAATTTTGCAGTTTTCCTTATCGGGCGAATAGGTCGCCACCATATGAGGAATGCCGGCATCTTGCAAAATGCTGTGCCAGCCGCCCTGCGGCATTTCTTCGGAATACATGATG
>JBPCWX010000091.1:0-4600 GCA_051009095.1 Gammaproteobacteria bacterium
CCCATGCCGCGGGAGCCTTTAACCAGCAGTGCTGCCGTTCTCCCGCCCAATCGCGACCGGAGCGATTTTAATAACGCTTCTTTATCGGCAAAATGTTGCGTGCTGCCGGCCATGCCAAAATGTTCTCCCACCGAAAAAACTTCTATTGCCGCATCGGTTGCCGCCGCCAAAACTTGCCGATGAGCATCCGCCGCCGCCGTACCTAAATCCAACATATCACCCAAAACAGCGATTTTTTCACCTGCTTGTGCCGCCAATACCGCCAGCGCCGCTAAAACAGAATCGGGATTGGCGTTGTAGGAATCGTCAATAATTAACCAATTACCGCATTGAATAAATTGCAAACGACCGACCACTCCCTCAAACTCGGCCAAGCCGGCGATAATTGCCGGCGGCGATAAATTCAGCACTGTTGCCGCCGCCGCCGCCGCCAAAGCATTGTTGGCGTTGTGCGCCCCGGCCGTTTGCAAGGTCACTGCCTCCCCGGTCGGCAAGTGCAGGACACCGTTTTGCCAAGCGCCGCGATAATCCGCCGCATCGCCAAAACCAAACGTCAGCACGCGCCGCGCTCCCGCCAATTTTTTCCACAGCGGCAAATGGACATCATCGGCGTTTAGGACCGCAGTGCCGTTTGCCGGCAAAGATTCGAGCAGCTCACCTTTGGCGGCGGCAATCTCGGCAAGTGAATTAAAGCCACCCAAATGGGCACGCATCACATTGTTAATCACCACCACTTGCGGGCGTAATAACCGCCCCAATTCGCGCAATTCACCGGGCGCATCCATACCCGCCTCCAGCACCGCCAAATGATGCCGCACCCGCAGCCCCAAAAGCGACAGCGGCACCCCCAGACGATTATTAAAATTGCCGCTACTGTGATGCACTTGCGCCTCACCGGCAGCGGCGCGGCAAATAGACGCCAGCATTTCTTTGACGGTGGTTTTGCCATTGCTGCCGGTAATGGCAATCAACGTCCCGGTAAACCGCAGCCGCCAAGTTGCTGCCAAACGCCTCAGGGCTTCCCCACAATCGCCAACCACAATGCGCGCAACGCCGGCGTTATTAATTGATGATTCGCTCACCATGGCCGCCACCGCACCACTGCCGGCGGCAGCAGTGATAAACTGATGCCCATCGGTGTGCGCCCCGGGCAAGGCCACAAATAAATCGCCGCCGCGCGCTTGCCGTGAATCAATGCACACGCCGGTTAATATTGGGTCGCCGCCCCAACGCCGCCCACCGCACCATTGCGCGGCTTCTGTTGCCGTCATCAGCATGACCCGCCCGTCCGCCGCGCCAAAGCATGGCGCGCTTCTTCAGCATCGGAAAAATGCCGCCGTCCCAGCGCCGTCTCTTGATAAGTCTCATGCCCTTTGCCGGCGATAAGAACAATATCCGCCATCGCCGCCCCGGCAATCGCTTCATCAATCGCCTCTTCGCGCCGGGGAATGTCGGCAAAATCGTCGCCGCCCACAGCCATCAAACACGCCCGAATAGCCGCCGCATCCTCACCGCGCGGATTATCATCGGTCACAAAAACCACATCCGCCGCCATCGCCGCCGCTGCCATCTGTTTTCGCTTGCCAATATCGCGCTCACCCCCGCAACCAAACACTAGCCGCAGCCGTCCGCCCCGCCGCCGTGCCGCCACCGTCAACGTCTTCAGCACTGCCGCCAAAGCATCCGGCGTATGCGCATAATCCACATAAACTGCCGGGGCGCCATCCTCATTAATCTGCTGCAATCTTCCATTCGGCAATGTTAAGGCAGCTGGCGTCAGCGAATCCCACGTCGCTCCCGCCGCCCGCGCCAACAGAGCGGCCGCCATAAAATTGCTGGCATTATGCGCACCACCAAAAGGCAGACGAATGAGCCGCCGTCCATCGCTACCGTCCAATTCCAATTCCTGCCCGGCATCATCCTCGCGTCTTGCCGTCAATTTTAGGCTGTCGCCGCGCACGCCAAAAGTGCGGACACACATTTTATCCGCCAGCTGCTGTGCCGTCTCCGCGCAAAAATCGTCATCCGCATTGAAAACCCCCGTCTGCAAATCGGGCGCGGTAAATAAACTCGCTTTGCATTGGTGATATGCCGTCTCGCTGCCGTGATAATCCAAATGGTCGCGCCCGGCATTGCAAAAAGCCGCCGCAGTCAGCCGCACCCCCGCCAACCGCTGCTGCGCGATACCGTGTGATGATGCTTCAATAATCGCCGCCGCCGCGCCGAGGCGGACAAAATCGCGCAAATGCCGCTGCAATTCCACCGCTTCCGGGGTGGTGTTTGCCGTGGGTTTCATGTTGTTGTCATCTTCCCCCGCTCCCAAGGTGCCAAGCACTGCCGCCCGCCGCCCGCTTTGCCGCAGCAAAGCGGCAGTGAGATGAGCCACAGTGGTTTTGCCGTTGGTGCCGGTGATGGCGGCAACAAACAAATGGGCACTCGGTGCGCCATATACCGCATCCGCCAGCCAACCGGCACGGGCGCGTAATTCGGGCACCGCCGCATTGGGCGTTTGCCAGGTCGCCGGCCATGAAAATCCAGACGGCTCCCAAAAAACCGCGCTGGCGCCCGCCAACACCGCCTGCGGAATATATTGCCGCCCATCCACATGTTCGCCCGGATAAGCCAAAAACGCATCTCCGGCGACAAGGCGGCGGCTATCACAGCACAATTCGCGAAGCGGCGAACCCAAACGCTGCAATACGGCAGTGGCATCAAACTTTGCCATACCGTCAAATACGCCTTTCTTCCTCTGACCAGGATAAATCACCGTCCACATCATCGGGGACAACGCCATTAAGAAACAAGGCCCGCCGCATAATTTTCTCAAAAACCGGGGCTGCCGCAACACCGCCGGTATAGCCATTTTGCGATGGCTCATCAATCATCACTGCCACCACATAGCGCGGTTTCGACACCGGGGCGATACCGACAAAAAAGGCGCGGTATTTGCCATCTTCATAACCGTTGGGACCGTATTTTATGGCCGTGCCGGTCTTGCCGGCAACGCGATAACCGGCAATCGCCGCCCGCGTCGCCGTACCGCCGGGGCGGGTGACTCCCTCCATAAAATGCCGCACTTGCCGCGCCACTGCCGCCGGCAGCACCCGATGCCGCTGTTTGGGGATGCCGCCGTTTTCAATCTGCGGCTCCACCAATAAGCCATCGGTGGCAAAAACCGAATAGCCGCGCAATAGCTGCAATAAAGAAACGGCAAAACCATAGCCATATGCGTGGGTGGTAAAGTCTTGGGGACGCCAATCCTCATAATGCCGCAAATGGCCGCCGGTTTCACCGGGCAAATGCAAAACTTTGCCGCCGCCGAATCCCAACTGCTGATATAGCCGCCAAACATGTTCCGCCCCCACCCGCCAAGCAAGCATGGCGGCGCCGACATTGCTGGATTTTTGTATAATGCCGGGGAGCGATAAATCTTCCCTGATATGCTCATCTTTAACCACTTTGCCGCCAATCCGATGCGGTTTGGCGGTGGGAAAAATTTCCTCTGCGTGCGTTTCATTTTTATGCAAAGCGGCGGCAACAATAAAAGGTTTAGCCAAAGACCCGGGCTCCACGGCATCAGTAATGGCGCGATTTTTTTCATTGCCGCCGCGAATATTGTTGGGGTTAAAACTCGGCAAACTGGCGGCCGCCAAAATCTTCCCGCTGTGTGCGTCCATAATAACCGCAGCCCCGGCAGCGGCGTGATGATGATGCAGCGCTTGCTTGAGCGCTTGGTAGGCATAAAATTGCAGGCGTGAATCGATGCTCAGCGTAATGGTGCGCCCATCTTGAGGGGGCGACCAGTCGGTGCGAATTAATCGGGTGCCGTCGCGCGCCCGCAAACCGCGATCTTGTCCCCCTTTGCCGGCCAAGTAGCGATGGCGCACAAACTCAATGCCCGCCCGCCCAACATCTTCATAATTGGTATATCCTAACAAGGTGGCAGCCGTGTTTTTTTGCGGATAATATCTTTTGCTGTCATACTCCACCCGCAAGCCGCGCAATTTCAAATCACGCAAATCCTGCGCCCGCGATGGCGGCAGGGCGCGGCGCAATAATACAAAACGCCCGCCGCTGGACAATTTTTTTCGCAAAATTTGTTCGTCAATCTCCAAAATATCCACTAAGTCGGGCAATTTTTCCGCCACTCGACGGCTTTCTTCGCGCATCAGCACCAAGGTGTCGGCACGCACATTATAAACATCGGCGTTAAGCGCCAAAGGCCGACCAATAGCGTCCACAATGCCGCCGCGATGAGCGGGCAAAGTGTCTTGGTACTGATAACGAGACAGCATTTCATTGTCGGCATGGGGAATAAACATGTTCAAACGGATTGGCCCCAAAATAGGCGGCGCCAACATCCCCGCCGCCAGTAAAGCAAACACCGTATATTTACGCCATCTTTCCAAACGCATGGGCGGCAGCTGAAAGTGCACGGGGGTCATGGCTTGCTCCGGTTTGCGACCACCGTCAAACGGCGGGCGGCGGCGGACAAAAAAATCAAGGTGCCTTGATCATGACTGGGTTCTATCATTTGCAATTTTCGCGCCTCTTCCAGCACCGTCGCATAATCCGCGGCGGCGGCATACTCCAGCTGCAG
>JBPCWX010000092.1:0-4270 GCA_051009095.1 Gammaproteobacteria bacterium
CAATCGCTGTATTTAGGCGGCAATCTGGGCAGTTGTGTATACGAATACGAATATGTATTTTTAGGAATTGGTGCAACAGTGTCTGTAAATTATGGCTGCTAATCAGCACAATTTTTTTCATCCCCAAACACTTGCTAAAAGTTAAAATAACAGCGCTTAGGCTTTGCCCTCGCCCAATTTAATTGCGCCTATTTAACCGCGCTCATCAACAATTAAATCTCCCTCAATGTTGGCGACAAACGCCACTTTACCACGCAGCTTAGTTTCATTTTCCAGCGCAGTTTGCAAGCGCATCACCAGAGCATCATTTGCCGCTTGTGCGGGATTAGCAACACAACGCAACGTCATTTGGTCGCGCCCGTTCGCTTGCGTCACCGATAATTGTAAAGCCAGCGCATAGTTGGTCAAAGCTGCCGCTAACCGCTCAATTTGCGCCGGATGCACAAACATGCCCTTGATTTTAACCGACGGTGCGCATCGCCCCAGCCAACCCTGTAAACGCATGTTTGTCCGGCCACAAGGACTTATTCCTGCCGCCACTGCCGATAGGTCGCCCAAGGAAAACCGTATCAGTGGATAGTTGCGATTGAAATTGGTTACCAACACTTCGCCTTTTTCTCCTGCCGATATAGGCTGCCGCGAAATGGGCGATACAATCTCCACCAACAACCCTTCTGCGACAATCATCGGTTCGGTGGCGTCACTCTCAAAGGCGATGCAGCCAATATCAGCGCTGCCGTACCATTGCAAAATATTAATTCCGCGGTCATTGTATTCACGCCGTAGCTGCGGGCTCAGATAGCCGCCGCTCACAGTTCCCGTTCGCAATGATGACACCTCTAAACCCGCATCATCCGCCTGTTGCAAAATGGTGAGCAAAAAATCTGGCGTGCCAGTGTAACAGTGCGGGCGCAATCGCGCCATGGCGACGGCATGTTGAGCGCTGTTGCCGACACCCGCGGGAAAAACACGCCCGCCCAAAGCCCGCGCACCTTGATCGCACATCATGCCTGCCGGGGTGAAATGATAAGAAAAAGCGTTGTGTAAAAGCATCCCAGCGCCAAAACCGGCCGCCCGTAAGGCTGAGGCGGTGCGCCAATAATCAGCCTCATCAAATTCACATTCGGCAATGGGGCCAGGGGACATGTATACTCGAGCCGCCGATTCTTTCGCACAAGCATAACCGCCAAAGGGAGGGTTTTCCTCCTGCTCACTAATCAATCCGTCTTTTGTTGTTATCGGTAGCTGCGCCAGCGATTCCCGTGAATTAATTGCCGATGCCTCTATGTCCTGCAACCGCTTGGCATATATCGGCGAATGCGCTTGGGCGTGGGCGATAAAATCCGGCAGTGCCGACAATAGCGATTCTTCGCGCTTTTGCGGCGGCTGTCTTTCGGCGGCGGGGATGGCAGCCATCAATCCCGCCCCAAAGCATAATACTCATCATTGGGCAACATCGCCGTGGCCGCCGCCAGGCGATTGGACATGCTAAAAAAACCGACTACTGCGGCAATGTGAAAAATCGCCAAAGCCGAAAATCCTGCGCGTTTTAATGTGGCTCGGTCTGTATCTTCAATCGCCTCCGGGGTTGCCGTCAGTTTGTGCGCAAAGTCCAACATAAGCCGCTGCCGCCGCGATAGTTTGGCGGCGCGATAATTCGCCACCAAGGTGTCGCCCAAGGTGGCGTCTGCGGATAATTGCCGCACGGCGGCGCCGTGGGCGATGAGGCAATAGTGGCAGCGATTGACAGCGGATACCGTGACCGCAATCATTTCACGTTCCAGTTGAGACAGCGGCGAATCTCCCAGCATTAAATCATTGTACATGGCGCGAAAATGGCGCAATTTATCGAGGTCCATCGTATAGGCGCGAAACACATTGGGCACAAAGCCGAGTTTTTCTTCGCAGGCGGCAAACAAGGCGGAAATATCGGATGGTAAACCAGCGGCTTTGGCCTCTCCCAACGCCGACACCGGCGGGCGCGCCGGAGATTTTTTCTTTACAGCCATCGTTTTCTCCTCTTATAAGATTTAATGTTTTTAAATGATTTTCGCTCTTTGTGTGAGCCCAGATAAAATTCTTTTACATCTTCATTTTCGCGCAAGGCTGCCGCTTGCCCTTCCAACACCACTTTGCCTTGTTCCATCACATAGCCATAATCGGCGACAGCCAGCGCCATATTGGCATTTTGCTCCACCAACAGCACGGTGATGCCTAATTCGCGGTTGAGTTTTTTGGCAATGTCAAACACTTCGCTAACCAACAGGGGCGATAAACCCATGGAAGGCTCGTCCATCATCACCAAACGCGGCGATGCCATGAGCGCCCGCCCAATCGCCAACATCTGTTGTTCACCACCTGATAAATAGCCCGCCAAGCCATGACGCTCGGCTAAGCGGGGAAAATAATGAAACACTTTTTCCATGTTGGTGCGAATGTTGCCGCTTTTATTGGTGTGCGCACCTAATCGCAAATTTTCCTGCACCGTCATATCTTGAATAATGCGCCGTCCTTCCATGACTTGAAAAATGCCGGCACGGACAATATCATCGGGGCGGCAACCGTCAATGCGGCGCTGGTCAAAAAAAATGTCGCCGCGGGTGATGGCGCCGTCTTCACTTTTAAGCAAGCCGGAAATCGCTTTAAGAGCGGTTGATTTGCCGGCGCCGTTGGCGCCCAACAGAGCGGTAACACCACCGGTCGCCACGGATAAACTCAATCCGCGCAAGCCTAAGACAACTTCGCCGTATAAGACCTCAACATTATTTAGAGCCAATAATGGCTGAGCCGCGGGGGCGTTCATCGCGGCACCACGGCAAAAGTGAACAATGCCACAGAAAACAACCGCTGCTTGTCGCCATCATATACTTTGGCTTCGCCGATAATCAGCCGCCGTCCGCTTTTGATGACGGTGCCTTCGGTGAGCAGCTCGTCGCAATCGCCCGGCCGCAGAATGTTTAATTTGTATTCAGCGGTTAGCACCCGCTGATCTTTGTCCACCATGGTGGAGGCGGCGACCCCGGCAGTGTGGTCGGCGACCACCGCATACAGGCCGCCATGAAAAATCCCCCCTTGATTGAGCAGCTCCGGCCGCCGCGGCAGCCGACTGCGGCAATAGCCGGGCTGTAATTTATCGATCTGCAACCCCAAATGTTTGGTGAAGGAGGAATCATCGACCACCCATTGGGCATGTTTGATGCTGTCATTCATGGCAATAAACCAGAATCTAAAAATGCAACTAATCGGGACAATGTGGAATCAGTACTCATCAATAGGGGATTATGCCACAATATTTTATGGTTAGCCACGATGTTGGCGGGAATGGCGGCGATTGGCATGCAAGGCTCCGATCCCGCCGGCGCTGATAAGAGCAATGCCAAGCCACGACAAGTTATCCGGCATTTCATTCCACAGTAGAAAATCCGCTAAGCCGGCAAAAATAATGCTGGTGTACATCAGCGACGAGGCGACAAAAGTGTGGCCATAATGCAAGCCGCGGGTGAGCGCCAACTGTCCCACTGTTGCCGTTAGACCAATGGTCACCAGCCATCCGGCGCCCGCCACAGTTATGGGCGATAGCGTGCCGTAGCCGATAATCAGCAAGGTGGCCAAAATCGCCGAAATGCCGGTGAAATAAAAAACTGTGCGGATACCGCCTTCATTGACTAAACCGAGACGGCGAATATTAAAATAGGCAAGACCCGATGCCGCACCGGCGCCCAAAGCCGCCGTTCCCACCAATAAATCATCGGTGGTTAAACCCGGCCGCAAAATAAACAACATGCCGATAAAACTGACCGCCAACGCCGCCAGTAAAGGGGGAGTCATTTTTTCCCGTAAAAAAACAAAAGTCAATAACGCCAAAAACAGCGGTGATGTTTGCAACAAAGCCATGGCCGTGGATATATGCAGGCGGGATAAGGAAAAGAAAAACAGCAGCAAAGCAAAAAAACCACTTATGCCACGCCACAAATGGAGGCGAAAATTGCGCGTCAGCAGCGTCCGCCGCCAAGCGCGAGCAACCACCAAAGTGAACGCGCAACCTAAAACAGAGCGGTAAAAAACCAACTCCAACACATTAAAATGCGCTGAGGCGAATTTGACGCACACCCCCATTGCGCTAAACAGGAAAGCGGCAAAAATAATCCATAAAACCTGCATGGCTAAGGGCTGCCCATCATTGGGCGGGGTGAATATAGCGCCGCCATATCTACCGTTCGCTTGGCGGGGAATTTTTTCTCATTGGCTTATTTTATGCCAAAGTGGTGGT
>JBPCWX010000093.1:0-4558 GCA_051009095.1 Gammaproteobacteria bacterium
GGCGAACACTTGGACACCGGCAATTTATCGCAACCGCTGAAAGTCGGTGATGAATTGGTGCTGTCGGGAGACCTGAAAGATTTGCTGGAGATTAAAGAAGCGCTGGAAGATACCGAGATTTAGCCACTATCGGCGGCGAGATGAGCAAACTCTCGCTGCCATGAATCTTCCAGCAAAATGCGCAATTTCATGCGATATTTTTTATCATTGCCCGGCAATTCCAAAACGCCACATTCTTGTGCGTGCGGCTTCGCTGCTTCCAAAGTGCTGAGCAAATTTTCCTTATAAACAGTGTCCGCATTGCCGGCCAAGTGCAAGCCTTTGGTTTCCAACACCAGCACGCGCCGTTGCGTCCCCTGCCCTTTGCCCACACAAACGACAAAATCGGGATACATGCGGCCACGCCGCCATCCTTGCAAACCATAACTCCCCACCGCCAGACGATGCCACCACGCCACCGCCTCATGCCCGTCCAAATGCAGGGCAAAATCGCGCTCCAAACCATTAAATTCTTTGGCAAAAATTCCCTGCTCTGTAAATAATGATTTTTGCAAAGGATCCCCATACCGCCGCGTTAGACGTTGCGGGTTTTCCTCCACCATTTTGGTTATTTCATCAGGCAGTTCAAATTTTGCGCCCGCCACCAAATCAAAGCGAATATCGCCGTCTTTTATTTTTTGGCAAAATACACGGCGCGATTCATGTTCCAACAATTCGGCGCATTTACTGCGCATCCGTTCCGATAAGTCGGCGCGGCATTTGTAAATATCATCATCGCCCAATTTTCCGCTTTTGATGCGGGCCAGTGTTTTTATGACAATTTCGGCAGCCAAAAAAGGATTGGGAATTACATCACCCAAACGGCGGACAAAATATTCCAGCGTCCAATCTGTTCCCGTCGCCAAAGAATACACTTGCGGCTGCCGATCGGCATCATCCATCTCGGACAAATCAAGCCGCTGGATAATTTCTTGCACATCTTGCTTGCTCGGGTTTTTAATATCGGGAGCGGCACGCGCTATTTTGGGCCAATTAATCATCGGCAAAATATCGGATTCATACATCAACGGACGGTATTGCCGCTTTCCCCGGCGGTGCAACACTTGCGGCAAAAAAAAGCGCGTCTGCCGCCATTTATCCCGCCGCAAATAGGGTATTTTTTTGCTAAGCGCGCCAGGGCCGGTGTTATTTTCGCCACCGACAACAGCATGGCTGGCAATATCCTCTAAACCTTCCTGCTCCAAGCCCTCTTTAATTTTTTGGGCGGCTTGGCTCACCTCGGCATTACCGCAATATACATAACACTCGTCCAATTCACGCTCGCCGGTGCTTTGCGTATCGGGCTGCCGCAACACCCGCCCAATCATTTGCGTTAGGGCGCGCTGGCTTTGCGTCGTATCCAAAAGCGTCAGCACATATGCAAAAGGACAATCCCAACCTTCGCGCAGGGCGTCTTTGGTCAAAATATAACGCACCGATGAATAGGGCGATAATAAATTCTCTTTGGCAATTTCGTCTTTCTCGGCGGTTTTTTGGCGAATATGGTCAGGCGGCACGCCCAAATGGGTGGTCAAATATCTGCGCACGTCTTCGGCATGAATGTGCATGCCGTCCCGCTGGTCTTTGCCCACCCGCTCGACACGAATGAGCATAATGGGGCGTATATATTTACCGGTGTTCTCGTTTAGCGTGTCGGCGCATTGCTGCAATCGTTGCAATTTATCCACCGCTTTGGCGAGCGTTGTTTGCCAGTCGGTGTTGATGATGCCGTGCAAATTAATCGGCAATTTAATCATTTCTTCCCGCCGCATGGCAGCCCCTTTTACATTAACCAAAATGTTGCTGACAGCAATATCGGGCGTTGCCGATAATTCCAAAACCAAGCGCGGGTTTAATGTCGACAGCATTTTGCGCCGCCCCGCAGAATAAGAATTGTGCGCCTCATCCAAGACGATAATCGGGCGGGTCATTTTTAGCACATTAAACAAACTGCTCTTAACCATCCCGACATCTCCGCCCTCAGCCAAATCGCCGATGTCCAAGTCGGGATGGGCGGCAAGTAAATCGGCGGCATTCTGACGATTATCGGCGGAAGGAAAAAATCCTTCATATTTGCCCGAGTCGCGAAAAATTTTTAAGAAATCCCTGCCATTGGTGCGGTCGGCGGCTTGCAGCATCAGCGGCATCACGCATAAATAATTATCCACATCGCCGCGCGAAAACGAGTCGCCCTTTTTCAGCAGTTTTACCCGTCCGCCGCAGGCACGCTCCAAAGTTTGCCGATAAGGATGCAGGCGAGTGGCAAAATTGAGCCATGTTTGAGTAAAAATCGCTTTGGACGGAGTAATCCACAAAACAATGCCGTGGCGCGGCCCGAGCCGTTGCAAAGCGGCGGCACCCAGCAAAGTTTTACCCCCGCCAGTGGGAATTTTTAGGCAAACATTGGGCACCGGGCGGTTTTGCGCATCAATGCGAGCGTTATAAGTCGGCGTTATCAATTCACCATGGGAATTTTTAGCTTTGGGCAAACTGCCGCTTTGCGACAAAATGCGCCATGTTTTGGCAGGAAAATCGCGGTCTTCCTCATCGGCATCCCCCGCTTTCACCCGCCGCAAACTTCGCGCCTCTTGCTTGTTCAGCTCTTTTAGCCAATCCTCAAAAGCTTCCAAAGTGTCTTGTTGAAATTCTTTTAGACGCATGGCTTAACCAAAACTATTGACCACATAATAGGGCAGCTTGCAAAAGATCACCTGGCAGCGATTGAGTTCTTTTTGCGAGACAAATTGTTGCGTGCCAAAAACAAGCGCCGTTTTGCGCTGGGCGGCGGCGGCTTTGCCGATGCGTTTGGCGGTTTCCAGGGTGAAAGCGGATTCGGTGCTTTTGAGGAATGACGCTTCTGGCTCATAAATTAAATGCAGCCGATAGTTTTCGGTTTCGCCAAAAAACCAGTCTTTACCCCGTTTGACTTTGTCAAGCATTGCGCCGGTGAGATTCAGGGCGGCACAACGGGCGACAGTTTCATAATCGGGCAATTTTTTGCGGCTTAGCATGATGCTGATGCCGATTTCTTTGCCCAGAGTGCAAAAGGTGAAATTGCCGTTAAAAGAATTTTTTACAAGCGATTGTTCATTTTCCAGATGAAGTTTTTTAATAACACGTCGGGTGCGTTCGGCGGTGACGGTGTCGGCATATTTTTCGCATTCTACGAGGATAAATTGACGGTTGCCGCCATCTTCTTTATTCAATTCCATAACCGCTTGGGCGGTGGTGCCGGAGCCGGCGAAAGAATCGAGGACAATGCTGTCTTTTTGGGTTCCCAAAGCAAGAAGTTTTTTTATCAGATAATCGCTTTTGGGGTAGTCAAATTTTACGGCACCATCAAAAATGGCTTTCAGGGTTAGTGTGCCACGCTCATTACGATATTCTGTACTGTCCAAAATAGAGCGTTCCCTTTTGGTTTCGCTGCGGTATTTTTCAACAATTTGGAATCCGCCATCTCGCTTAGATTTTCCCTTGACATTGACATTGAGTTCACTTAGAGATTTTTCTTTCCCCCATCGCCAAACGGTTTGCACCCCTTTTGATTTTAGCGGCGTAACTTTAACCCATCCTTTTTTAGGTGATAATGACACGTCGCACAAGCCATTGTTATCTTTTGCTTGAGGATTCACATAAAAGGCGTAAAAAAGATTGGGACGGTTTTGGCTGTTAAATTTTATATTTCTATTTCTTAATTCACGAAGGGCAAAATTGCCGATTTCATCTTTATATGGAAGTGCGCCGTTTTCAACCGGAATTGGATTCAAAATGCTTTCATCGCTTTTGGCATACACCAGAACATAATCATGCGTCAGCGCAATGCCGCCATAATCTCTGCCCCCAGGATTAACTTTTACCACGATGCTTGCGATAAAACAGTCAGCCCCAAAAATTTCGTCCATAATCATCCGCAAGCGGTGGACTTCATTGTCATCAATAGACACAAAAATAACGCCGTTTTCGGCAAGCAGGTCGCGCAATAAATTAAGCCGCGGCCACATCATGCAAAGCCATTTATCGTGCCGCTCTTCATCTTCGCGGTCAACTTCGCCATTGTCTCGCAGCCAGCGTTTCATCAGCGGCGCGTTAAGATTATCATTGTAGCACCAGCCTTCGTTGCCGGTGTTATAGGGCGGGTCAATATACACGCAATTCACCCGTCCGCCGTAATAGGGCAGCAGCGATTTGAGGGCGTGCAAATTATCGCCGTGAACGATAAGGTTGCCGTCCGCATTTTTGCGCGGCGCCACTGAACGCTTTTTATTTATTTCCAGCGGACGAAAAGGCGTCGTCAGATGCGCCGCATAAATATTCCATTTCCCGTTAAATTCAATCGTTGGCATTTTTTACTCCTTGCACTATTATAACAATAAAAATATATCGTATCTATTGACAATGGCTTTTGTTTTTGCATAATAGAGAGAAAGGAGTTAAATTATGACTGAAGAACAAAAGCAAAAACAGCCTAACCAGCAACCTAACACTCAGCAGCCACCCGCGAATAGCGGGGGGAAAGAGC
>JBPCWX010000094.1:0-4136 GCA_051009095.1 Gammaproteobacteria bacterium
CCGATGCAAGGCACTTATTTACGCGGGGTGGAGCAGCCCGGTAGCTCGTCAGGCTCATAACCTGAAGGTCGTAGGTTCAAATCCTACCCCCGCAACCAATTTTTTCTTTATATATGGGGTTTGACACGAAGTTATAGCTTATGTTGTAACTGCGAAAAGAGAGGATAAATGATGACTTCTTTGAAACTAATTAAAATGGGCAATTCGGTTGGTGTTGTGCTTCCTAAAGAAGTGCTGGCCAAATTGCGGGTTGATAAAGGTGATACACTTTATGCAGTGGAAACCGCCGATGGCATTGAATTAAGCGCATATAATGCTGAGTTTGCGCGGCAAATGGAAGTGGCGGAAAAAATTATGCGTAAAGACCGCGATGTTCTTAAAAAATTGGCCGAATAGCTGATAGTGGGCTATGGGCAGGGGAATATATCATCTATGGTCTGCATTTGTTTATGCGTATATACGAGAATTTTTACTATTTTTGGGAAGTGAAGTATTTCTGCAGAACTGAGTGGGCGGTCTGCTTTTTTGCGTTCTTTCAGATATTTATCAAGCACTTGATACCCACCAATTTCAAATTCCCATGCTTCTTTTGGAACATTGGTAAAATGTTGGGTTTTGTTGATGTGAAGGGTTTTCTTATCAGCAACATATATGGGTTTTTCCACTTTTTCATCACCCACTCCCCGTAGTTGGCAGTTTGGTGTTTTAGGGATGATTTTCAGCAGGTGGGCATCTATTAGTTGTTGCCCCAATTTGGCAAGTTGTGCAAAAGCGGTTTCATCGTCAATAAAGGGGATACGAGGAAAATCTATTTTCAACAATTCCTCATATTTTTTGCGGAAATTAGGACTGTGCAGAACAGCGTAGATATAGGCGAGGATTTGTTCGGGGTTATAATGCTTGTCGTATTTCTTATTGATAAATTCACGAAAGCTGCGTGTGAAGTTTTCATCCTTCTCCACAAGTGCAAAGCCACCCTCGCTCGGGTTTTCCATTTTTACTTTGCCTGCTTCTTTTTCTTCTAATGGATAGATGTAAAGAGGTGCTAAATATGTTTGTGCGCTCAGATAATTTATGTCAATAATATGTTCGCTTATCGCAATTTGTTGCCACCGAGAAGTGTTTTCTGCTGTTCTTCTAAATATTATTCCTAGATTTTCACCAGCAAGCATGTGTTGCATAGTTTCCCAACGAGGATATGCGAGAAAACCCTTAGATTTTGTATTTAGAAGGGTAAATCTTTTATCAAAAGGTCTATATTGTATGGGCTGTATATTTGCATCTGGTGTCTCTTTGACCGATTCGATTGCTTCTCCTATTGTCCAATCCCTACCGTCTTCTGGCAGGTTATATTTTTTTCGTATTTCATTTTCAGTTAGCACTTTGTAATCTTTGATGACCTTCTTTAGTTTTTCCTCGCTATGGTAAATAGTAAATTCATCGCGTTTTGTTTGGATACCGCTATTATAATGATTAAAAATATCTATTACGCCCCAAAAATCACCATATTTAAGGGTCAAATTACCAATATCATCTTCCATTGGGACAAAAAAATCTAAAGGCTCGGCAAATTTTTGTTGCCAGCGTGTTTTAGCAAAAGCTGTGTTAAAGGGTTTGGGGTTCAAGGGCTTGAAAATGTCCATGTTGCTGTCGGCAACCATCTGCCATTTTTGCTTTTGCTTGGAGGATTGAAGCGCAGCATAATAGATTTTATTGTCTTTGGGTTCGGCTTCCGTTTTGACAAGAAAAGTAATGCAAACGCCAACTCTTATATCAAAAACATTTTTATCGGGCTGGCCGTCAGGGGTAGTTTCCTTGATATTGCTGTTGCCATGCAGGTTGAGGATATAGATTGCATTGAAATCTTTCCTAAGGCGGTTGCGCATTTTGCGCAGGGTGATAGCGTTTAGAAAGCTGTTATTGGTGATGATGCCGATAACACCCCTATCGGTATTTTCCATTTTGTGATGCGCAAAGCGGATAAATTTTACATAATCATCCCAATTCATTTTCTTTTCATTCTTTGGACGATAGGCTGTTGTCACCAATTCATCAATATCGCCTTTATTTTGACTTTTCACATTATAAGGTGGATTGCCAGTGATAACGCGAATTGGTTTTTCTTTTACCTCATGTGCTTTTTGGCTTTCTTTTTGCAACTCTTCCATAAAGGGAAAAGAGTCTTCTGCGGGGCGGGATTTTAATGTGTTGGTGAGGAGGATTTGCAAAGGCTCATTTGCTGAAAGGGTAAAGCCTTTGCTTTGTAAAAATTGCGACAATTTGAGGTGCGCCACCACATAGGGTGCCATAAGATATTCAAAGCCATAAAAGTTTTTTAATATGTGGTCTTTTATTAATGCTTTTTTCGTGCCTTTGCTATCTCTTATTTCTGGGCGTTCAAAGATTTGGCGAATAGCCTCTAGCAGAAAAGTGCCCGTGCCAGTGGCGAAGTCTAGCACTTGCACATGATTGGAATCTGCCAAGCCATCCTTAATGTCAAATTGCTTCTCCAAAATGTCATTTATGGTGCGAATAATAAAATAAACAACGGAAGGCGGCGTGTAATACACGCCTCTATCGGCGCGTTCTCGTGCGTCATATTCTTTCAAAAAGAATTCATAAAAATAAATAAAAGGGTCGTGAGCAATCATGGGGTCATCATCATCATCTAAGTCCAACCTTTTCTTACCTTCCAACTCACCCTTGATTGAACGAAGGTCAAGATGGTTCATCATGCCCAAAATTGCTTCCACTCTGTGACGGATGGGCTGATATTGGTTTTCTTCAATCTCTTTCAAAAAATCTGCCAAAGAACGAATGAGTGCAAATTGTTGCGGAATAAGTCTTCGGATATTGTCAAAAGTAATTTTATCGGTTGGCTTGGCATTTAATTTGGCAAGGAAAAAACTATAACCAAGTGTTTCAGCAAAAATTTTTGCAAATCTTTCTAATGTTAATTCGCCATCCACATATTCCTTAAAGGCTTTATACATATTGATAAGGCGGGGTGCATCCTCTTGCTTTTGCTGTTTTTGTAGTTCAATCGTCAAAAATTTTTGAATATCATTGCAATAAATGGCGAGCATTTTTGCCAGTTGCTTTGTTGTGCCAATGCCGATGGGCTCGGTAGATAAAAAGGCATCTAACAGATTTTTTATAGCAAGAATTTGTTCTTTACTAGGCGGCTGTTTGTTTTTGATTTCCGCCACTGTGCCAAGACTTGCTTTTTGTACTATTTCGCCATTTTTCAGTAATAGCCAGTCGTGATAATTTGTCAGGATGATATTTTCATTATGTTCGCGGTATTTTTTAATTTGGTTACTATTTACATGGTTTGTTATTTGTTCCCCGATTCGCTTGTTTTCCAGCAAACCAATAATGGCGTGGTCTTTTTCATTAACAATCGAAAAATCGGGCATACTTTTTCTGCCTCCGTCTAAGACTTGCTCGTGGCGGGGGCTGATGTTGTTTGGGCATCTGGTGCCCAAAAAAGTTTCCAATGCTGTGCGGTGTGTGAGTTCGCTATCGCCAGACTCTTGCCGTGCAATTTTAGTTAGATACAAATTCAAGTCTGTTTCAAAATCAGGCATAATAAAATTTCTTGTGAAGCGATTCGTCAGCTATAGTAGCATAGTAAAGGGACAATATCATTCGCAAAGCCGAAGCGGGAGTGCGTCATGTCAATAGACATCATCATGATTGTGGTTTTTGTTGGGGTTTTTGTGGTGCTGGCCAGTGGGCGGGTTCGCAATAATCAGGGCTGGTCGGCGATGGTCACGCCGCTGGCTTCTATCATTGGCAGTGGGTTTTTGATTTCCGTGCCATTGCTGGCCAGTTCCATTGGCATTTGGGCGATTCCTGCCGTGATAGGATTAACCAGCGTGGCCTATTTGTTGGGCGGGGCAATCCGCTATAATATCCGCTATGGTGAGGAAAGATTTGCCCACCACACAGCTGGTGAAGCCACTCTCTCTTTGGAAACCTTGTCTCATCTGGCACTCACCGCCGCCTATTTTATTTCAGTCGCCTATTATTTGGTTTTGCTGGCGGCTTTCGCGCTCAAATTGGGGCAGATTGAAAATGTCATTTTGGGCAAATCCATCGCCACCTTGTTGCTTCTCGCCATTGCCGCCATT
>JBPCWX010000095.1:0-4705 GCA_051009095.1 Gammaproteobacteria bacterium
GCGGGCATGGTTTTGCTTCATCACGGCCGCCGTTTATCATAAAGCCATGCCGCTCGCCTCTCTTTCTGCACCGCTGCAAAATTTAGAAAAGAGCATTGTCAGTGCCGCGGCGGACATTGAATCGTGGCTGCGTCAGGCCTTCGATAAAACACCGCCGACTTTTTACAGTTCCACCGACTTGCGCAACAATGGCCACAAAATTGCCTCGGTGGACACCAATGTTTTCCCCGGCGGTTTTAATAACCTACCGCCCGAAAGTTATCCGTTGGCGGCGGCGGCGTTGCGGCGGCAGACCGATGCCCAATGCCCCAACAGCCGTTCGGTGCTGCTTATCCCCGAAAATCACACCCGCAACCCCGGTTATTTGGACAATGTCGCAACCCTGCGAAAATTATTCGCCTCGGCGGGCATTAAGGTGCAGTTGGGGCGATTGGATGGCGAGGCATTAACTCTGGTCGCCAATGGTGAAACCATGGAGATGTTGCCGGTGGAACGGGATGGCGGGCGTCTGCGCTGCGGCGACTTGTCGCCGTGTGCAGTGGTGCTGAATAATGACCTATCGGCGGAATTACCACCGGTGCTGCAAGAGCTGGATATTCCCACCATGCCGCCGGCTTTTATGGGTTGGGCGACACGGCGCAAATCATTACATTTTCATCAATACCGCCGCGTTGCCGAAGAACTGGCGGCATTATTACAGTTTGACGCTTGGCTGCTGTGTGCCGATTTTTCGGTATGCCACAAAGTAGACTTCCATCAGCGCGAAGGCATGGAATGTTTGGCGGCAGCGGTGGATGAAACACTGCGGCAAATCGGTGAGAAGTATCGTCAGCACGGCGTGCGCGATGAGCCTTTTGTGGTGCTTAAAGCAGACGCCGGCACATATGGCATGGGGGTTATGTCGGTGCGCAACGCCGATGATGTATTTAACCTCAACCGCCGGCAGCGCAATAAAATGGCGGTGAGTAAAGGCGGGGCCCCGGTGCGTGATGTGCTGATCCAAGAAGGAATTAACACCATGGACGCAGTCGGTGGTGCGCCGGCGGAACCGGTGGTTTATATGGTGGGAGATGATATTGTCGGCGGCTTTTATCGCGCCAACAAAAATCGCGGGCGCAGCGATAACTTAAACAGTCAGGGTATGTCATTTTCGCCGCTGCCCTTTTTTGCGGCGGGCGAAAAAGCCGGCGACAGTGCCTATGGGCGTTTATATGTTTACGGCGTTATTGCGCGGTTGGCTGGCTTGGCGGCGGCACGCGAAGCGGCGCAAATGGCGGTCAATAAATGACGATGCCGCCGTCTGCGGCGCCGCTGGCGGTTATTGACTTAGGCTCCAACGCATCTCGCTTATTGGTGGGAAAATATCACGGCAAAAATTTTGTGCAGCATCTTTTTGTGCGCGTCCCCTTGCGTCTGGGACAAGATGCCTATGGCAAAGACAACATGATTTCCCCAGCAACACAAATGCGCTTGTGCGATACCCTCAACGGCTTGCGTTTGCTGGCGCGTTCGGCACAGGCGGCGCACTGTCGCGTGGTGGCCACAGCAGCCGTGCGTGATTGCAAAAATCGGCAGCAGCTTATCCGCACCATACGCCAAAAAACAACCTTGCACATTGATGTACTAAGCGGTGAAGAAGAGGCAAAAATCATCGGCGCTTTTGTCGCGCGACAGTTTCCACGGAGTAAGACCTTGCTCAATATTGATGCCGGCGGGGGCAGCACCGATTGCTCTTTGCTGCTTGATGGCAAAATTATTGACAGCGGCACTTTTAGCGTCGGCAGCGCACGACAGCGCGGCGGCGCTATCGCGGATAAAAAGTCATTGGCGCAATGGCTGGAAAATAACGCGCGCAGACGGCAAGGATTAATAGTCGCTATCAGCGGTGGCAGCGCGCGTGTATTGGCCGATATTTGCAACGGCATGACGGATAAAAATTTATCCGCTTTTATGACCGCGGCGATAAACATGACACCTTCCCGCCGTGCCGCCGCATATGGCATCACGCTTGACCGGGCACAAAAAATCATTGCTGCGGCACGTATTTGCCGCATGATTCTGCACCACACGGGAGCGGCGGAATTAAAAACAGTCACCGGGGGATTAGGAGAAGCAATGCTGAGTCAGTGGTCGGTGGAATGATGGAACTTTGCAACTTTCAAGCGGGATAAAAAATCATTAGCGGTTTAACTGTTATTTAACAATCGGGCAATGCGCGGCACTTCTTTTTGCGCCCGGGCAAAATCTGCAGGCACGCCAATATCGATAAAATCGCCTTGACAGCGGAGCCCGCCCAATAATCCGCGCGCCGCTAAGGGTGGCAAAATATCTTGTTCTAACGAACACGGCGCGACAATTTTTGCCGCCACACTGCGGTGAAAAGCATACACCCCACCGTTAATCCATTTACCATCTGCATTTTTTTCTTTGAAGCCATGCACCACGCTGCTGGCATCCACTGCGACTGCGCCATATCGCGATTCTCCTAGTGGGCGAGGGGCTAAGACCAAAGCGCCGAGGCGCTGCGTTTCATCATCTCCCAAAGTCCGAGTGAGGGCGGCAAAATTCACCGCCAAAATAGAATCGCCATTAACCATAAAAAACCGCGAGGCCAGCAAAGGTCGCCAAAGTGCCAGTATGCCGCCGGTCCCGGCCGGTGATTTTTCCATGACACAGCGCAAGCGCGCATTATGCCAATAAATGCCATCATAGCGCGCCGCTAACTGCTCGCCCAGATGACCGCAAGAAAGAATAATATCCGACACCCCATTTGTCGCCAAAGCGTCCAATAAATATTCCACAAAAGGCCGTCCGTCCACCGGCAGCAGTGGTTTAGGTATTTCTTGGCTCAGCGCACCCAATCGCGTTCCCTGCCCACCGACCAAAATAATAGCCTGTGTTATACCGCCGTCAATATTACTCATGGCGCACCAAATTTTTGGCGGGGCAGGGGGCATAATAAACGGTCATAATAAACAGACTGCTACCGTGCTCAGGTGTTAAAATGAAAATGGACAACATCACCTTCCTGCATAATGTAGTCTTTGCCTTCCATGCGCCATTTGCCCGCGGCGCGCGCTCCCGCCTCACCGCCCAAAGCGACAAAATCCTGCCAGCCACAAACCCCGGCGCGAATAAAGCCGTGCATAAAATCGGTGTGAATCACCCCTGCCGCTTCTGGCGCACTCATGCCGCGGCGGATGGTCCATGCGCGCGCTTCTTTTTCGCCCGCCGTAAAATAAGTCGCCAAGCCCAACATGTTATAGGCCTCATGCGCCAGCCGAGCCAAGGCGGTTTCTTGCAGTCCGTATTCTTGCAACATTTCTTTTTTTTCGCTTTCCGTCATGCCCGACAAATCCGCTTCCAGCTGCGCACACACCGCCACCAACGGTGCACCTTCCACCGCCGCCGCTGATTGTGCCGCCGTCAGCAGGGGATTGTCGTTAAAGCCATCTTCGCCCACATTGGCAATATACAGCGTGGGTTTTGCCGTTAATAAAAACAGGGAGTCGGCAAAACCCTGCTCTTTATCATCCAAAGTCAGCGTGCGCGCCATTTTTCCTGCTCCCAAGTGCGCGAGCAATTTATCACATACTGCGGCCATGCCCGCGGCATTTTTGTCGCCGGTGCGGGCAATTTTTACCGCTTTATTACACGCCTTTTCCGTTGTTGCCAAGTCAGCCAATGCCAGTTCGGTGTTAATTGTGGCAATATCATCGGCCGGCTTAGCCTCTCCGGTTACGTGGGTGATGTCATCAGATTTAAAACAACGCACCAGATGGGCAATACCGTCTGTTTCGCGGATGTGGGCAAGAAAAAGATTACCCAAGCCGGCATTTTGTGCCGCCCCTTCCACTAATCCGGCAATATCGACAAATTCCATAATAGCCGGCACCGTTTTTTTTGCCCGCGCCGTTTTTGCTAATTGACTCAACCGCTCATCCGTCAGTTCGGCAACACCAGTATTTGGCTCAATGGTGCAAAAAGGATAATTCGCCGCCGCCGCATTGCCGGTGGTGAGCGCGTTAAAAAGCGTTGACTTGCCCACATTAGGCAGCCCGACAATGCCGCACTTGAGTCCCATTTATATCTCCTTGGTGTGTAATTGCAACATGGCTTTTTGGTAGTCGCCCGATGCCGGCCACGCCGCCAGACTGCGGACTATGGCATGGTCAATCATCTCCATCTCCGCCTGAGCGGGAACGCGCAGCACATAATCCGCGGTATCTGTTTTCAGGTCGGCGGCGGGTTTGCCCACGCCCAAACGCAACCGCCAATAATCGCGCCCGCCCAAAGCGCTGGTAATATCCGCCAAACCGTTGTGTCCCGCTTCGCCACCGCCAAATTTTAACCGCACCACACCCACCGGCAAGTCCACTTCATCATGCGCGATAACAATGGCTGGCGGTAAAATTTTATAATACCGTGCCACCGCAGCGACAGCGCGTCCGCTATGATTCATAAAAGTGGCAGGGCGCAACAAACGGCAGCCGGGAATTTCGGCGAGGTCGCCATAAAAATTGCGTTTGGAAGAAAACAGCATACCATGCTGCTGCGCCAATCTTTCAACAAACCAAAACCCGACATTGTGGCGGGTGCGGGCGTATTTTTCGCCCGGATTGCCCAGACCAACAACAAGCGCAGGAGGCGGATTCATCGGGGAGCACATTGCTTAGCCATAATTCGGCGGCATTTTAACATATCA
>JBPCWX010000096.1:0-8529 GCA_051009095.1 Gammaproteobacteria bacterium
GAGTTAAAAAAAATTAATTATACCGTCAATGCGAGAAAGGATAATACTTCCAATATGCTTTCGTCAGCAACCAACGGTATTTTAACCCGTTGGGTTCATAAATTAAGAATAACACAATCGCCAAGCCAATGGCCATTTCCTTAAAATACGGCAGCGCATCCAAAAAGTCCGCATCGGCCGCAAATGGCAATTTTGCCACCGTGGAAAAGACCGCCCCCATCGCCTCTGGCAAGAGAACAATAAACGCCGTCCCTAAGATCGCTCCCATCACACTGCCCATGCCGCCGATAATGACCATTGATAAAAACTGCACCGACAAAAATATGGTAAAGCCTTCCACCGACACAAAGCCCAAATAATGGCCATAAAGCGCACCGCCCACGCCGGCATAAAAAGATGACAAGGCAAAGGCGAGCAAACGATAACGCGTCAGCTGGATGCCCATCATCTCCGCCGATAAATAATGGTCATGCACCGCCACCAAAGCGCGCCCGTCACGCGTCCGCCGCAAATTCACCGCCGCCAATGACAGCAGCAAAAACCAAAACAACACCAGATAATAATATCGCTCGTCGGTATCCAGCACCAAACCAAACACCGACACCGGCTCGGCCGCCGCACCGTAAGCGCCGCCGGTAAACCATTCTGCACGGATAAAGAAATCTTCCAAAATAAACTGCCCGGCCAACGTGGCAATGGCCAAATAAAAACCTTTAATGCGCGCTGCCGGCAAGCCAAAAATCATCCCCACCGCAGTGGTAAATAGCCCCGCCAAGGGAATGCAGAAAAACACCGGGATGGCGGTGTGATTGGCCAACCACGCCGAAGCAAATGCGCCAAAACCAAAAAATGCCGCATGAGCAATAGAAATCTGCCCCGATAAACCCAGCAAGATATTTAAGCCAATCGCGGCAATGCCATAATAGCCAATTTGCAGCGCCAAATTAAGCAGGTATAAATTATCCATCAGCGGCAAAAGCAGCAGCAACAGCACCCCGCCCCAACAAGCATATGATGAACCGCGCGATGGAAAAATGGTGCTGTCGGCGGCATATGTCTGGCGAAAATCACCACACGGACGAGGGATATGAAGGTAGCTCATCCGCCGCCCAATCGGTCAAAAGCAATGCTCATCCTATACGCAAGCGGCAAGCATCGCCGACGGTGCCATATGGTCATCATCATCAAACCCGCTCAATGTCTTCGGTGCCAAAAAAACCATATGGCTTAAACATAAGAATGACGATAAGAACATAAAACGGCGCAATTTCGTACATATTGCCCCAGTGTAAATATTGACCGTCAATAAACTCGGCGGTGTTTTCTAACAAGCCGATAACAATGCCGCCCACTACGCCGCCTATAATCGAATCCAAGCCGCCCAAGATAACTGCCGGGAACACCTTAATGCCGGTAAACGCCAGCGCCGTCGACACTCCGGTAACCAGCCCCAGCGTAATGCCGGCAATGGCGGAAACCACCCCGGAAATAGCCCATGCCAGCATAAAGACACGGTCAATGGAAATGCCCATCGATTGCGCCGCCTGCTGGTCAAAGGCGGCCGCACGCATCGCAAGCCCGGAGCGGCTTTTGGTGAAAAACCAAAAAAACAGCACCATCGTTAGCAAAGACGCCACCAGCGTCAATAAATAAGGCGTCTCCACTTGCAAGCCGATAATGTCCACGCGCTCATGCGAAAACACCGGCGGCATGGACAGCGTATCTACGCCAAACAGCCATTTGAGCATGGCCTGAAAAAAAATCGCCAAACCGATGGTCGCCATGATGATGGAAATAATCGGCTCGCCCACCAAAGGACGAAAAACCAGCACTTGCAGCAGCGCGCCAAAAATAACCATGAATGCCAAGCAAACAAAAAAGCCAACAAAAAAAGGTAATTGCAAATCGGTAATCAGCCAAAAGCACACAAAAGCACCGATGATCATCAACTCTCCCTGCGCAAAATTGACCACTCGGCTCGCCTTATATATCAACACAAAACTCATGGCGACGACGCCATAAAGGGTGCCGACAATCAGGCCATTGACCAATAACTGAATGAGCAAATCATAATTCATCTTGGCGTGCTATTTTGCCACAAAGTCGGGTTTTTTACCGCAAAATACGGCAGTCTAAGCAAACAATTTTTATTCATGGCAATCTCTTGGCACCGCGCGGCAAACGCCAGCGGCGGCGCTAAACAACGGTTTTGGGTTGTTTAATATCCTGTTTAATCTGTCGCCGCAGCAATGACAGCGCATCTTTAATCAGCGGCAGATGACGGCGCATATGCGGCATCGCGGAATATACAATGTGTGATATGCGCGGGGCGCGCCGCACCGCATACAGCCGTTTGGCGGCAATCAACGGCGCCGCCGTGTGGGTTGGCAAATATGCCGCTCCGCCTTCTTGCAGCAAAAAATTAAGCGCGATGCTTCCCAGCCCGGTGGCCATTGGTGCGTCATTAATCTGCGGGAGCAAGTCCAGATGTTGACGGTCAAAAGCATGGCTGTAATGAACGCGGATATAAGTTTCTGGCACCACCTCGGCAAGCGACAAACGGCGCGATGACACCAAAACAAAATGCTCCTCAAACAGGGTCTCATAATAAATATCCGCCAAATAGCGCGGCTGATACAATACCGCCATATCCAAGCCGCCCATGGCCAAATCCGCGGTCATCTGCTGCGAATAATCCGCCTCAAAATAAATCATGGTTTGCGGATGAAGCCGCCGTAAATTGCCCACCCAAGCGCCCAGCAAAGTCTCCAGCAAACTCACCTGCCCGGCGATGCGAAGTCCCGCATTATAGCGGCCAAAAGATTGGCATTCGCGCCGCGCGGCCAGCCATACATTGCGCATAACATTGGCGTGATGTTCAAACCGCCGCGCCACCGCCGTTGCTTCTGCACCGTGGCGACCACGGGTAAACAAAGCGGTGCCCAAATGCTCTTCCAACAAGCGAATGCGCCCGCTCACCGTAGATTGCGACACCTGCAAACGTTCGGCGGTGCGGCTAAAACTGCCGCTTTCCAATAAATCTAAAAAAGTCTCTATTTGCTCTTGCTGCATGGTGTGTTTCCTTGATAAGATTTATTCTATCGGAAAAACCGATAAAAAAACGCGAAAAAAAGAAGACCAAAAAAAACGCGCTGTTTTTATAATTATTCCTAACCACTTTTTGTTTGCCCATCAATCAGGGAGAAAGACCATGTTTATTGTTGATTGCGATATTCACAATTATTGGAGTTCGGCGGAAGTGCTGCGTCCGTATTTGCACGGCTGGTGGCTGGACTATTTCGACCGCGGCGAAAACACCGGCCCCCGAGGTTCTTTTCCCAAAGGTCATCGGGCGTGGCTGCATCCCGAAAATTTCAAACGCGCCGACATTAACCCGGAAAATGAGGACGAGCATTACACCATGATGCGCGATCGGCATTTGGATTTGCACGGCATCGACATCGCCATTCTCACCGGCGATGAGCCTTTGGAAGTGTCCACCTTGGGCAACCCGCATTATGCGCAAGCCTTGGCCTCGGCCTACAATGATTGGCTGATTGACCAATGGCTGCCGCGTGATGAGCGTTTTTTTGGCTCCATCATCATTGCCCCGCAAGACCCCCAGATTGCGGCCAAGGAAATTCGCCGTCTGGGAAAACACCCGCGCATTATTCAAGTGCTGGCATCGCACGGTTCGGTCATGCCATATGGCGATCCCTATTATCACCCCATTTATGAAGCCTGCGTTGATGTGGGGCTGCCGTTTGCCGTGCATTTGGGCGGCAATGGCGGCATCAACACGACGCCTTTTGCCAATGGCTCACCGCGTTATTTTGCCGAGGCGCACGGATTGCTTTTTCAGCCGGCGCAAACGCATGTCGTCAGCATGATTATGAACGGCGTCTTTGAAAAATTTCCATCATTTAAATTTGTTGTGATTGAATGCGGCGTCGCTTGGGCGGCGCCGCTGCTGTGGCGCATGGATGCCGAATGGAAAGCGTTGCGCAAAGAAACGCCTTGGGTAAAACGCGCGCCATCGGAATATTTTTCCGCGCACGTTCGCCTGACCACGCAACCGCTGGAACGCCCTGATAATGTAGAATTGCTGTGGTCATGTTTGCACGCCATCGATGGAAAAAACACCCTTATGTTTGCCTCGGATTATCCGCATTGGGACCAAGACAACATCTCCGACATTCGCCTGCCCGCAGGGTGGGATGATGCCGTCTTTGGCGAAAATGCGCTCGCCACCTACCCTCGTTTGGCCGAAAATCTGCCCGCTTGCGCCAAAGAAGCATTGGCGGCGCCGGCGCATTGACCTCTTCTTGCAAGGAAAACATCATGGCAAAAAAACACTTTGTATGCACGCCCGCACAGCTGCCTCAGGGAGAGCGGAAATTAATTACCATCGGCAGCCGCCAAATCGGTTTATTTAATGTGGACGGTGATTATTACGCGCTGCTGAATGTATGCCCCCACACCGGCGGCAATTTATGCGAGGGACCGGTGTGCGGCACTAATCTGCCGGTGGACGGCGGCAAACAAGAATACGCCTATGGCATGAAAAACAAAGTGCTGCGCTGCGCGTGGCACGGCTGGGAGTTTGATATAGCCACCGGCAAAAACATCGCCGACCCCCATATCCGCGCCAAAACCTACGCGGTGGAAGTCGACAACGACGGTGTTTTTGTTATTGTCTAACGGTGGCGGCGAGGCTTTATCCCATAAAAATGCGCTAATCATTCCTAAGTAATGGCGGTGTTTTTTTCCGTCTATGCGGCGCAAAGGGTACAATTCCACCCATGACAAAACGGATTGCCATTGCCTTATCGGGCGGCGTAGATTCGGCGGTTGCGGCTTTATTGCTCAAAAAATCGGGAGCGGAAGTGTTTGCCCTGTTTATGAAAAACTGGGAGGACGACGACACCGAATCGGGCTGCCACGACAAAGAGGATTTATTTGCCGCCGTCGCTGTTGCCGATAGGCTGGGGCTGGAGTTGGAAGTGGTCAATTTTGCCGCTGAATATAAAGCGCAAGTATTCACCCCTTTTTTATCAGCATTGCGCGGCGGACTCACGCCAAATCCTGATGTGCTGTGCAATGCCGCCATAAAATTTGGCGTCTTTGCCGAGCGTGCCCGACAGTTAGGCGCCACTGCCATCGCCACCGGACATTATGCCCGCACGCGGCAAATAGACGGCGCGTGGCAGCTGCTCAAAGGCGAAGATTCGGCCAAAGACCAAAGTTATTTTTTGCATCGGTTATCGGCGGCGCAATTAGCAAGCGCGGTTTTTCCCTTGGGCAGCTGGCACAAAGCGGACACGCGCGCTGCCGCCCACGATGCGGGTTTGCACAACTGGGCGCGCAAAGACAGCACGGGCATCTGTTTTGTCGGCAAGAGGCATTTTGCCGATTTTGTGGGGCGCTATTTATCGGCACAGCCGGGAGCCATGGCAACGCCGGAAGGAAAAGTGGTCGGGGAACATTGCGGGCTTGCTTTTTACACCATTGGTCAACGGCAAGGATTGGGCATCGGCGGGGCGAAGGGGCCGTGGTTTGTAGCGGCGAAACGCCCTGCTGATAATGTATTGATTGTGGTGTCGGGCGAGTCTCACCCATTGCTTTATGCCTCCCGCACGCAGATTATTGATGCGCACTGGATTGCCGAAAAACCACCGCCGACAAAATGGGTATATGCCGCGCGCCTGCGTCATCGTCAGCCACCCGCCAGCTGCTTTTTATCCCGCGCTGATGAACAAACCGCCGAAATTGTCTTTGCCCAGCCTCAACGCTCCCCTGCTCCCGGGCAATACGCCGTGATTTATGATGGGAATATATGCTTAGGCGGCGGCGTCATAGAATCCGCCGCGTGATAAAACGCCAATATATTGCAGATTCCATTAAATAAGCATTGTTTTAAATTAATCTCATTCCCAAACGCTTGCAGTTCAATCGCAACCATTAAATTAAAAACACGGCGCTTAGCGGCGTTCAAACTCCGCCGGCACTGCATCATCTTCTTCAACCATTAATTCCACCAATCCATTTACATCGGCGCCAACCGGACCTTGCTGCATACACGGTAACATCTGCCGCACGTTATCCTCTTCGCCGCTGAGCAAGATAATAAGGCTGCCATCATTTTCGTTCTTAGCCCAGCCGCGCATCTGGAGCCGCTCCGCCGCTTGCACCAGATAATGGCGAAAGCCAACATTTTGCACTTGTCCGGTCAAACGATATTTGGCGGTCATCATCACTGCGCCATCCATCGACGGCGGGGCTAGGTCATTTTTACTGTTCATAATTCCTTATCTTGTCATAATTTTGCTAAAATGCCAAATTATCGCAAAAAATATATGAATATGGAAACAGACCGAGCAGTTAAGAAATGGTTGCAGGAGCGCGCCATTACCGAGGTGGAAATTTTTGTGCCCGATTTGACGGGCGTCATGCGCGGGAAAATTATCCCCTGCGAAAAGTTTATTCAATCATCGGTGCGCCTACCCGAGTCGGCGCTTGCCCAAACCGTCACCGGCGATTGGGGCGAGCAGGAAGAATATCTGGATGATGCCGATGGCGACATGGAATTGCGCCCCGATATTGACGGCTGTTTTATCGTCCCTTGGGCGCCCGAACCCACCGGGCAAATTATCTGCGACTGCATCAGCAAAAAAGGCGGGCTTATTCGCTATGCCCCGCGCAGTCTTCTCAAGCGGGTCCTCCGCTTTTTTCACCGCGAAGGCTGGCAGCCCATTGTTGCGCCAGAATTGGAGTTTTATCTTGCCGCGCGCGATAACAACCCCGACAACCCTTTATTACCCCCCTCCGGACGCACTGGCCGCCCCGAATTTTCGCGCCAGCCATTCAACATTGATGCGGTCAATGAATTCGAGCCAGTGATTAACAACATTTATAAATTTGCCGAAGCGCAGGGGTTGGCGGTCGACACGCTCACGCATGAAGAGGGAGTGGCGCAGTTTGAGATTAACTTCAAGCACGGTGACGCCTTGGTCATGGCCGACCAAGTGCTGATGTTTAAGCGTTGTGTCCGCGAGGCCGCAGTGCGACACAACATTGTCGCCACATTCATGGCCAAACCGGTGGAATCGCAGCCGGGCAGCTCCATGCACATTCACCAAAGCGTCATATCGCGTAGCAGCGGCGACAATCTTTTTGCCGCCGGCGACGGTGTGATGAGCACCATGTTTAAACATTACATCGGCGGCTTGCAAAAATTTTTACCCGACATTACGGCCTTGCTGATTCCCAACATTAATTCTTTTCGCCGCATCAACATTCCCTGGCCCGCCGCCAACAATCATTGGGGGGTTAACAATCGCACCGTGGGATTACGCGTGCCGGATGTGGCGGAAGGCGTCTCCATGCGGGTGGAAAACCGCATCAGTGGTTCCGATGCGAATCCCTACATTGCCATTGCCGCCTCTTTGCTGGCGGGGTTTGTCGGGGTCAAGGAAAAGATACAACCAACCAGCATGGTTAACGGCGGCGCGTGGGAACTAAAACGCGGTATCCCGCTAACTTTGGAAGAAGCGCTCGACCGTCTGCAAAATTCCAAGATGGTGCGCGAGCGGTTAAGTAATCGCTTTGTTGATATTTATGTCGCCTGCAAACGCACCGAGTTGGAAAATTATCGCCACGTGGTAACCGCGTGGGAGCGTAAATTTTTGCTGGATATTTAGGATTTAAACCATGAAAAAATCTACCCCCCCCCCGAAATTACGAATTTTCAAATAGTTATAGAATACTTGTATTATTCATTATCGCTATTGGCGTTTTGCTGTTTGCTCTTATCTCAGCCAATTTTGATAGCCCCAGATTAGATAGATACGGTCTCTTTAATTGGTTTGCCTCATATGAATGCGGTTATATTAATCGCGGTTTGGTGGGCACTCTGGTCAAATTCATTTATGCGCCGGCGGTAACGGCGGAGGATTTAGAGATTTTTGTTCCCGCAACGGGACGCTTCTTTTTTTTCTTTAACCTTGTTTTGCTATGGGCGCTTTTGGCACCGCGCATTGTGCTGGGTCGTTTTACCCTACCGACAAAATGGATGCTGATGGCTTTTACCGCCGTCACTTTGGCGGCACCACATTGGAAGATATATTCCTATTCCATCACCAACTTGGACAACTGGGTAAATGCCTGCGCGTTATTGTCATTGGCGGCACTCATTTTTAAGCGTCCCGCGCTGTTCGCCGTTTTTATCATGACGGGATTTATGATCAATCGTCTCATGCTTCCATTTGCCGCGCTGCTGTTCCTGTTGGCGCTTCATGCGGTTTGGCGGCGTGAGGATTTTCGCCACCGGGCGCGGGCCTGGCTCTCCGCCATTGCCGCATGCTTTTTATTAATGGGGCTGTTGATGATAATTGCCAATGATCCTGCCTGCTCTTTGCAGCGGTCAAATCTGCCGCAAGATTCCATTGTTTGGGAATCATTAAAACATATTCATTCACTCAATCATATGATTGACTATATGCTCAATAAATGGACGCTTTACCCCTATAC
>JBPCWX010000097.1:0-3634 GCA_051009095.1 Gammaproteobacteria bacterium
GCCATCCTTTGCTCGCCTGTTTTTCCACGGTGTTGAGATTTGGATAGCCGGCGAGTGCTTTTTCAAAGCCAGTATCGCGGGCGATTTCCGGCGTCGTCCCCAGCTGTCCCTGCACAACCCCGACAACCCCTTTGCCGCCGGTAATTTTGGCCACATATTCGCCCAAAATACGCGCCGCCTCTTCGCTGTCGGTCGCGATAAAAGTGTCGCCCGGCGGGTTTTGCGTGTTGCGGTCCACATTGACCACGGGAATGCCCGCGTTTTTGGCGGCACGCACCGGCACATCCGACGCCGTCGCGCCGGCCGGTATGTAAATCAGCGCGTCCACTTTGCGCCAGATGAGGTCTTGAATCTGGCTGACTTGCTTCGCCGAATCGCCGCCCGCATCCACGGTGATAATGTCATAGCCGAGGCGTTCCCCCTCCTCTTCAGCCGATTCTTTGATGAAGTTGAAAAAATCGGCTTGCAAATTTGCCACCGCCAAACCGATGGTATACTTTTGTTCATGTGCCGAAACGGATGATGATAGCGATAAAGACACCGTAGCGGCAAAAAGAATAATTTGTTTTTTTAACATGATAGTCCCTTTTTGTTATTTGGTTAATAATAAAACACTTGTATAAGCATTCATTTCAAATACATCCTCTTCTTAGTCAGTTGCCAATTACGAAAAACCAAAATCAGCACCAGCAGCGAAAAAACAAAAGCCAACCGAAACTCTGCGCCAAAAATATAATCCGACAATTCTTCCGCCACCCCCAAACTGCCCGCCGCCGCTAAGACGCCGGGAAAATTGCCCAACCCCGCCACAATCACAATCATAAATGAGCGCACCGTATAAGGCAAGCCAATATAAGGGTGAATCGTAAAAGTCATCGCCACCAACGCCCCCGCCGCACCGCATAATGCCGCATTCAGCGCAAATGTGGTCGCATACACCCGGTCGGCATCCACGCCCATAATCTGTGCCGCCCGCGCATTTTGTGCGGTCGCGCGGATCGCATGGCCAATTTTGCTGCGCTTCATAAACACCACCACCGCCAAAGCCAGCAGCACACACACACCCAGCGACACCAAGCGAATGCGCGGCACAATCAACGACCCGTCAAGCAAAGCAAAAGAGCCAAAATCGGCATGTGCCACTTGCACATCCGCACCAAAAAATAAATTCATTAATTGTTGAATCATGATGCTGATGCCAAAAGTCGCCAGAATTGACGTAAATAAATCGCGGTTAATAATGCGCCAAATAATCAGTCGGTAGAGCAGCCAGCCCAATAAAAACAGCAGCACCGCCGCCGTCGGCACCCCCCACAGCGGATGAATGTTTTGCTGATAGAGAAAAAACGCCACATAGCCGCCCAAAATAACAAACTCCCCTTGTGCGATATTGATGATTTTCATCACCCCCCACACCAGCGCCATGCCATATGCCGCCAGCGCAAAAAGTGCGCCAATCACCAGCCCATTGACCAACGCCTGCGCCGTCAGCCAAGGGGCGTTTATTAATAGTTGAATGTTATCAAGAACCGACACGGCGTTTTGACTACTCGGCGGTAGCCGATTTTATCGGTCCGACCATTTGGGCCTGGGCAGCACAACCTCGGTTGTCGCCCATTGGGTTGGCGCCACAACTTTATAATCACTGTCCAAAATTTGGCTCATGACCATGGGTTTGGCAATATTCTGCCCGGCTTCGTTAAATTTCACATTGCCATAAAAAGTTTGCATCTGTGTCGCCGCAATGGTGTCACGCAAAACTTCGGTGTCAAATGACTGAGCCCGCCGAAAAACATCCGCCCACACTTGCACTGCCGCCGCTGATTCGGCCGCCTGATACGGCGGCTCATAACCATATGCCTCGTTAAAAATACGGGCAAAATCCTCGCCGCCGCCAAAAACGCCGTCATCATCGGTATAGGTAAGCTGTTTTTGCCATTGTCGCGCGCACAGGGTATATTCCGCGCCTTTGGGAGCTTTTTGTTCAATCGCCGCCGAATCGCAATGCGTCATCGCCACCATCGGCACATCGACCAAAAACTGCTCAATCTGCCGTGCCGCCGTAGCCGCTCCTTTGGCGTGCCCCGACACAAACAGGGCGTCTGGTTTTATCGCTTTGACTTTGTTTAGTGTCGCCGCCATATCGTCCAAAGTTCTGGGCAGCTTGTCGTCAATAATAATCTGCATCCCGTGTTTTTCGGCCGCTTCCAAAATGCCCAAACGCACATCTTGCGAAAAATTATCATTTTCAATCGCCAAGGCAATTTTCATGTCGGCGGGGCTTTTGCCCAAAGTGTCCGCTTTTTCGGCCAACAAGTCGACGCCGCTGGCCAAGTATTGATCGGCGGAGGTCAGCAGCGCAAACAAATAGCGGTAGCCTTTGGTAAACAAAGAGCGCGAGGCGCCATTGGCTTCAATCATGGGGATTTTATAACGCTCGGTCACCGGCGCAATGGCTTTGGTGAGCCCGGAAGAATAAGGTCCCAGCATAAATTTGATGCCGTCTTGCTGGATGAGCCGCTCGGCAAGTTGTCCCGCACGATTGGCGGTGGACTCGTCATCATAATAAACAATTTCCAGCTGATAGGTTTTACCGTTGACGGTAACCCCACCCATTTCGTTAATGCGCTTGGCGGCAAGGTCGTAGCCGTTTTTGGTGTGCTGCCCGTTGGTGGAATATTTGCCGGTGATGGACACCGCCGCACCCAGGACAATTTTATCGCCTTCCACTTTGGCCAAGGCGCCGGGGCTGACGACAAACAGCGGCAATGATAAAACTAAGGCTATGATTTTTTTCATGATGATGCTCCTCTGAATGGAAAAATTAAAATGCACATTGGGCATATTAGCAAAAACCCGCCCAATTTTTGCATTAATTTTAAATAAAAGGATTATGGGCCCATTGCAATAATGCTTGCCGCTGACGAGGTCGGCACACCATATCATGGGGGCGGCAGTTGGCGCGGATTTGACCAGCGTGGCGAGAGAATGCGTGCCACCGCCCAATCTGTTTCTTATCCACTTCCGCGATTCGCCGCCCAAGATAATAGCGGCAATACCACTGAAACCAGCCGCGCGGATCAGGACCAATAATCCACCGCTTTTCCCGCCACACCGCCAAAGGCTGCCGCGACTTGACCTTAAAATAATTGAGCGCAACATCGGGGTTGGCGCTTATCTTCGCCCCATCAAACCAATCGGGCGGCAATTCCTCCGTGCAGTCATTGCAATACTTCCCTTCAAACACGCCCAACTGCAACATTTCCTTAGGGGTGAAATGGGGCAAAAAAGAGGGCGAAAAATCCGCCCCCATTGGCGCTGCGATTTGATACTGATACCCTTGCTGCATCAAATCGCGCACCGTCACCAGCTCGCCGATCTTAGGGATTCTCACGCGGCCCGATTATCATCAACCGGCCGCGCGATTGGCAAATGATTATTGCCCTGTCGCCCAGGCGACAGCATCCTCTTCCTGATCACTGGTGAAGCATTTGATTTTCATGCCCGGAATAAGCGCAGCCTCGACAGACGCCCAATTTTTCACCCAGCCTTCATCGGTCAATATTGCGCAGCGATCGAATTTGTGGACGGTGGCCAAAATTTTGGGCAGATGGGACAATTCCACCAACAGCGC
>JBPCWX010000098.1:0-7553 GCA_051009095.1 Gammaproteobacteria bacterium
ATGGGAAAAAATCCCATGGTGGCGCCATATTCGGGCGCCATATTGCCGATGGTGGCGCGATCGGGCACCGACAGGGAGCGCGCGCCGTCTCCAAAAAATTCCACAAACTTGCCCACCACATCGGCGGCGCGCAGCATTTCGGTGACGGTAAGGACCAAATCGGTGGCGGTAACCCCGGCGGCCAAGCTGCCGCTGAGATGCACGCCGACAACATCAGGCTCTAACATATACACCGGCTGCCCCAACATGGCGGCTTCGGCTTCGATGCCGCCAACTCCCCAGCCGACAACCCCGATGCCGTTAATCATGGTGGTATGTGAGTCGGTGCCGACGACGGTGTCGGGAAAGCACAAACCGTCTTTTTCCATAACCACCCGCGCCAAATATTCTAAATTGACTTGATGGACGATGCCGACCCCCGGCGGTATAACCTTAAAAGTGCTAAAAGCGCCCATGCCCCATTTTAGAAACTCATAGCGTTCGCGGTTGCGGGCAAATTCAATCTCCATATTAAGGCGCATGGCTTCGGGGGAGCCGTAATGATCCACTTGAATGGAATGATCCACCACCAAGTCCACCGGCACCAAAGGCTCAACACTGGTTGGCGGTTTGCTGCGTTGTGCGGCGGCATCGCGCATTGCCGCCAAATCCGCCAGCAGCGGCACCCCGGTAAAATCCTGCAAGACCACGCGACTGACCACAAAAGGCACTTCGCTTTGGCGTTCGCCGGTTGCCTGCCAGCGGGCAAGAGACTCGATGCTGTCGGCGGAGATGCGCTTGTCGTCACAATTTCGCAGCAGTGATTCCAAGACAATGCGCAAACAGACAGGCAGCCGCCCAAGCGGGGCGTTCAGTGTTTTTCCCAAGGCGGGCAGAGAGTAAAAAGTTTTGCCGTCAGCAAAAGATTGTTGGCAGTGATTGAAAGGATTGCTCATATCATTTTTCCATGGTTGGTCATTTGGTAAAATCGTATTTTATCGCATTCGCGGGGGCGGCGGCGGTATCTCGGTGATTAATTTTGCTATAATCATCGGCGTGGATAACCTTGCTAAAATAACCGTGGGGAGGGCGGAAAACGCATCCGTCAGGGTTTTACACGAGTCCGTCAGCCGCTGTCATTGCACCATTTCCATTGCATCGCCAAGCCGCATCTTCATCGAAGACATGAACAGCACCAATGGCACCAAAGCCAACCTCAGCGGCGATTGGGTGGTGATTGACCATATGGTCCCCGTGACCTTGGACACCATGATTATGATGGGCGATTATTCCGCCACCGTGCGCGGTTTGCTGGAATGCTCACCCGCCGCCATGGCTTTGCTCAGGGGCAAAGCGGAAGACGCGCCCAAAATCCGCCGCAACCCGGAGACCGGGGAAATCATCAAAAAATGAATCGCACCTCCAATCATTTGCGGGCGATGCTGATTTATGCTGCCATTGGCGTTTTGTTTGTCGCCGCTTTGCATCACCTGTTGCCGGCGGGGGCGGACGGCAGAGAAAACGCCATCGCCGCCTTGTTGATTGACCGCGAATTTCGCTTGTATCCGCTTTCTTTGCAAAACATTATGTGGGTTTTCTTTTTTATCGGCATGGGCGGTTTGTGGCAGCGTTTTCGGCAGTCGGCAATGGAGCGCGCCGAATATGCCGCCAAACTGCTGCCTGAAGATGACGAAACCGTTCTCACCCATGAGCAGCTGCCGGCAATCTATCGGGCGGCGAATCACCGTTCGCCGTTGTTATTTTTACCGCGGTTGCTGCGGCGGATTATCTTGCAATTTAATGTGTCGCAATCCATTGACAGCGCCAACGCGCTTCTCAATTCCAGCATGGAGTTGTTTATGCACGAATTGGAATTGCGCTATAATTTTTTGCGCTACATTATGTGGCTCATTCCCACTTTGGGTTTTATCGGCACGGTGGTGGGCATTTCTGATGCGCTGGCATTTGCCGGCATTGCCGACACCGGCAGCGACAGTTTTTTGCCCATGCTCACGCAAAAATTGGCGGTGGCATTTAACACCACTTTGCTGGCGCTGCTGCAAGCCGCAGTTTTGGTTTTTTTGCTGCACGTGGTGCAGGGAGAGGAAGAAAACGCACTCAATCATTCGGCGCAATACTGCTTGGATAATCTTATTAACCGCCTCTATGAGGAGAAAGTGAAATAACCCAATGCCCAAACATTCCCAAGCCGATGAGAAGACGCGCGTATTACAGCGCACGCCGCAGCACCCCGACAGCCCGGCCACGCCCAAGACGACCATTTATCGCCCGCAGTCGCCGTCAAGCAAAACGGCCGAGGTGCCAGAGCCGGTCACCGGTTGGCTGGTGGTGGTGGCGGGAGGCGGCAAGGGTAAATTTTTTACCCTTCATTATGGCGTGAATGTGATTGGGCGGGCGGCGGAGTGTGATGTTTGTCTTGATGCCGATGACCGCGAAATTGCGCGCCACAATCAAGCCGAAGTGATTTATGACGGCAAGGGCAAAAAGTTTTATATTCGCCACGGCGAAGGCAAAAATCTTACTTATCTTAACGATGATCCAGTGTTGCAGCCCGTTGAACTGAGCGGATATGACAAAATCTGCCTCGGCAAAACGACCTTGCTGTTTGTCCCCCTGTGTGGTGCGCAATTTGACTGGGAGGGTGTTTCTTGACGCCGGTGCAAAATTTTGCGGGTTGCGCGGTGGTGGGCAAGCGGGAGCGGCAAGAGGATTTTTATGCCTTTTTGCCGATTGATAATAATGCTTTGCTGGCGATTTTGGCGGACGGCATGGGCGGGCATGTCGGCGGGGCGGAGGCATCCCGCATTGCCGCTAATGCCGTTATTGAGCATTTTACGCGGGCGGCTATACATTCCCCGCTGTCGCCTGAGATCTTGCAAGCGGCTAACCATGCCATTGCCGACCAGATAAAAAATGATGAATCGCTTGCCGGCATGGGTTGCACTTTGGTGGCGGCATTGATTGACGGCGGCGGCGTGCAGTGGCTCAGTGTGGGCGATTCGCTTTTGTATGTGTTTGCGGACGGACGGCTAAAAAAAATAAACGCCGACCATTCATTGGGCGGCATGTTGGACAAAGCGGCGGCGGACGGCAAAATTACCATGGCGCAAGCGGCGGACAATCCGCAGCGGCACGCTTTATATTCGGCATTGATGGGCGATGAAATTGCCCTGATTGACCAGGGCGAGATGGCATTTGACCCCGCCTCGCCGCCGCTTTTGCTGGTGGCGAGTGATGGCTTGCTGACTTTATCGGAAGCGGACATCGCCGATTGTTTGCGCCGTTTAGAAAATGATGCGGCGGACAAAATCGCCGCCGCTTTGGTGCAGGAAGTGGAATCGCACAATGCCCCGCATCAGGACAACACCACCGTATTGGTGATTAAACCGCTTGGGCGGCAATGAAACGGCGCAGAAAAGGGCTGGAAATATTCAGCATGTCGGCGCTTGATTTATTCGCCGCCGCCATGGGCGCATTTGTTCTTATTGCCGTTATTGCCCTGCCGTATTACAAAAAAGAAATCCCCGATTTGCTCAGCAAAATTAGTGTGCTGTCAGAGGAATTGACGCAAAAAGATGCGCAGATTGCGGCGCAAACGGCGGAGATTGAACAACAGAAAGAAGAAATTGCTCAACAGACGGCGGAAATTGCGGCGCAAGAATTGCAGATAGCGCAACAATCGACGCGCATTGAAGAATTGGATGCCGGTGTGAAAACGGCGGAGGCAATGGCAAAAAAATTGCAGGAGGAAGTTGCCGATTTGCTTGGCAATGTTAGCGCGTTGTCAGAAGAATTGACACAAAAAAATGTGCAAATTGCGGGGCAAATGGCGGAGATTGAACAACAGAAAGAAGAAATTGCTCAGCAGACGGCGAAAATTACGGCGAAAGAATGGCAGATAGCGCAACAATCGACACGCATTGAAGAATTGGACGCTGGTATGAAAACGGCGGAGGCAAGGGCAAGAAAATTGCAAAGGGAAGTTGCCGATTTAGAAAAAAGACCAAAATATCAGTTGCCCAATCTCGATGTGGTTATTGTCTTGGATACCACAGGTAGTATGGGGGATGTCATTGCTTCACTGAAGCAGGAATTGAGGAATTTAGCATCTGTGCTGGGGCAAATTGCGCCTTCAGCGGCAATAGGAATTATTGGATTTAATGACCGCCGGCAAACCCTTGCGGAGTATGTTATTTTTCCTTTGCAAAAGGTTGCGGTTGGCGATGGTTCTTTGAGAGCAATCACTCGTGCCTTGCAACCCATAGAAGCCCGTTCCTCAAGCTTTAATATAGACTGGGCGGAAAATCTTTATGGCGGACTTAGGTTAGCAGTTAAACAGCCATGGAGAAGCAATTCTGAAGCGCAGGTGATTGTTGTTGTTACTGATGCCTTGCCCCATGAAGGCACCAAAAGGGCAGTGCTTGCCGTTGCCCGTGATTTTGCCGCCGATAAAAAGAAAACTATCACCGCAGTAAATGTTGGCGATAAAAATAAGGAACACTACTACGATAGAAATAATCAATACTACGATTATGGAGAGCTTAAACATTTTATGGGGGAACTTGCCCGAGTCGGACAGGGAAAATATGTGGAAACTCGAAGCTCGTTGGTTGCTCCAATTTTACTCGGCATTTTGGCGGGGACATAATTCTGTAATTATTTGCTATGCGGCTTTTGTGCGGCGATTAAACAAAAGGCGAAAAAATATGACCGTATTGTTGTCTTAGCATTGTGTATTGCATCGCCCACCCGCTTGGCGAATAGCATTGATAATTTCGGCGGGGCGTTCTTCTTTTCTAGCCATATCCAAAGGTGTTTCTCCGTCGCCATTTGTTGCGTTCACATTCGCACCGGCATTCAACAAAGCGGCGATGATTTCGGGGTTGTCATTATTCCATGCGGCATAATGCAAAGGCGTAGATCCAAATGTATTTTTCTCGTGGATATTCGCCCCGGCATTTAGCAAAGCGGCGATGATTTCGGGGTTGTCATTATCCCCTGCGGCATAATGCAAAGGCGTAGATCCAAATTCACTTTTCTCGTGGATATTCGCTCCGGCATTCAGTAAAGCGGCGATGATTTCGGGATTGTTATTATACCTTATGGCATTATACAAAGGAGTATTTCCACTGTTATTTTTCTCGTGGATATTCGCCCCGGCATTCACCAAAGCGGCGATAATTTCGGGATTGTCATTTAACCGTGCAGCATTATGCAAAGGAGTATTTCCACTTGTATCTTTCTCGTGGATATTCGCCCCGGCATTCACCAAAGCGGCGATGATTTCGGGATTATCATTATTCCATGCGGCATAATGCAAAGGAGTATGTCCATCGATATTTTTCTCGTGTATATTCGCCCCGGCATTTACTAAAGTAGCGATGATTTCGGGGTTGTCAGTATTCTTTGCGGCAACATGCAAAGGCGTAATTCCATTTATACCTTTCTCGTGTATATTCGCCCCAGCATTCACCAAAGCGGCGATGATTTCAGGATTATCATTACCCCATGCGGCATCATACAAAGGCGTATTTCCATTGTTATTTTTCTCGTGTATATTCGCCCCGGCATTCACCAAAGCGGCAATGATTTCGGGATTGTCATTTAACCATGCGGCATAATGCAAAGGCGTATTTCCTTCTTTATCTTTCTCGTGTATATTCGCATCGGCATTCAGCAAAGTAGCGATGATTGCGGGGTTGTCATTATTCCATGCGGCTTCATGCAAAGGCGTATTTCCATTGTTATCTTTCTCGTGTATATTCGCACCGGCATTCAGTAAAGCGGCAATGATTTCGGGATTGTCATTTAACCGTGCAGCATTATGCAAAGGCGTATATCCATCTGTATTTTTCTCGTGTATATTCGCACCGGCATTCAGTAAAGCGTTGATGATTTCGATGCTGTTATCACCCCCTAAGGTTGCAGCATCATGCAAAGGCGTATATCCATCTGTATTTTTCTCGTGTATATTCGCACCAGCATTCAGTAAAGCGTTGATGATTTCGATGATGTTATCATCCCCTGCGGCACCATGCAAAGGCGTATTTCCACTGTTATTTTTCTCGTGTATATTCGCACCGGCATTCAGCAAAGTGGCGATGATTTTAGGATTGTCATTATTCCTTGCGGCATAATGCAAAGGCGTATTTCCATTTTTATCTTTCTCGTGTATATTCGCTCCGGCATTTATCAAAGTGTTGATGATTTCGGGATTGTCATTATCCCATGCGACGTAATGCAAAATAGTGTATTGATCATCTTCTTGTATTTGTGCTTGTGCCATTGCTTCTATTCTTAACTCCGCAATAGTTGCTGCTAATGCCTCTTTATCCGCTTTTGCCAACGCTTCTTTTTCCGCCGCTTCCATTGCTTCTTGTTGCCGCTGTTGCAATGTTTCTTTTAGTTCTTTTGCCTCGGCGATAAATTGTCCCGCCGGATAAGAGGATAAATAAGAATCCACCGCCACCATACCCGCCGCAATATTATCACCCGCCGCCATAGATTTAGCCTGCTCAAATGCTTCTTTTTCCGCAGCTTCCCTCGCTTCTTGTTGCCGCTGTTGCAATGTTTCTTTTAGTTCTTTCGCCTCGGCGATAAATTGTCCCGCCGGATAAGAGGATAAATAAGAATCCACCGCCGCCATACCCGCCGCAATATTATCGTCCGCCGCCATAGATTTAGCCCGCTCAAATGCTTCCTTATCCGCCTTTGCCAACGCTTCTTTTTCCGCCGCTTCCCTTGCTTCTTGTTGCCGCTGTTGCAATGTTTCTTTTAGTTCTTCCGCTTCAGCGATAAATTGCCCCGCCGGATAAGAGGATAAATAAGAATCCACTGCCGCCATACCCGCCGCGATATTATCGTCCGCCGCCGTAGACTTAGCCTGCTCAAACGCTTCCTTGTCCGCCGTTATCAATGCTGAAACATTGCTTGATAATGCCGACAATTCCGATATTCTTGGATATTCCTCAAGCAAGGCGTCTATTTCTGGCAACAAGCGCGAATAATCATTGCGTCCCTCCGCTTCTTTTATCCACACCGCCAATGTTTGCCCATCCGCCAGTTGCACTTGCGCAGGGTCGGTTGCCCAAAAAGATGGCAAAAATTTTGTGTCTGTAAATAAATCGTTGCTGTATCCGATGATAAGCAGCAGTGCCACGGCGCACAAACCTAACCATAAACCCTTGCCCTTGCCGCTCTTGCGCGTTGGCGATTGCGGTATTTTCCGCGTTTTCGTTTCCGCCAAAGAATGCGCCGGCGAAGATGCTGCCGTGTCTTCCGATAATATCTCGCGCCATGCCGCCACCGTTTGCGGACGATTGCCCGCATTAATTGCCAAACCCCGCTCGATGCCCTGTCGCAAAGCCGGCGAATAGCCATCACCCGGCAAGGGCGTCATCGGGTCTTTATCGGCTGTTGCCATTTCCATCATGCGCCAGCTGCCCTCTGGCGGAGCAGCGCCATTAATCGCCCGATACATGGTCGCGCTGAGGGCGTAGATGTCCGTATAGGCGCCCTGTTCGCCACGGGTGGAATATTGCTCTGGCGGCGAA
>JBPCWX010000099.1:0-6267 GCA_051009095.1 Gammaproteobacteria bacterium
CCGGCAAAATGGCGTGTTTGGGGCAGGATTTTGCCGCCCTGCGTCACGCCGTCACTTCCAAACGCGGCACCACCGAACGCGCCATTGCAGTTATGGAACAGCGACAAATGAAAGCCATCGTCAACGACGCCATGCAAGCCGCTTTTAGCCGCGCCAAAGAAATCGCTGACAAGTTGGACGCCGATGAATAGCAAAGGGCGCCCTGTCGCCTAAGCGCACAATGGCGCCGACTGATATTTATTCCAGCGGGTGTTAAACACTGCGGTCACGTCGCCGCTGATAATATCATCACGTGCCGCCAGCCAAAGACGGCGATAGGCGGCGGTGGAACGGATGCAATCTTGCGGGCGCGCCTCACTCGCCACCAAAAAGGAAGGAAAGCATTCGCGGCCACTGGGCGTGCCGGCGGGCTGATAGCGCAGGTCAAAACTCCAGCGAATCCCCGCCGAGGTGTTTTCGCCCGCACCGTGAACCGTCCGCCGATGGAGCAAAACAACATCACCGGCACGCGCCGTGAGCGGCACTAAATTATCACGGTCAATCGCTTCATCGGGAATATAGATATCGGGAACATAGTTCTCTGACACGTGTTTTTTACCGGGGCAATGCGTGGTGAGGCCAAACTCCGAGGGGTTCACTGCGGCGGCGCGATGACTGCCGGCAACCGCATACATGCACCCATTCTGCGGGGTCGCCTCAGTCATTGCCAGCCACACGGTCAAAATATCCACACCGTACGCACCTTCATGCACCACGGCTTCATCTTGATGCCACAACGTGCGGGACACATTGGAATCATCGGCGAGCGTAGCGGGCAGCAACCGCTGCGGCGGCTTAATGCGCGTGTGCTGCACCGGGCTGCATTCCACTTCCGCACCCAGCAGCTGCCGCACTATGGCGATAATATTGGGGTGAGAGATTAAAGCAAACACCGCATCGGTGGCAAACACTCCCGCTTCTTGCCGCCAATTATCGCCAAACAGTTGTCGCCATTCCCCCACCAAAGAAGACATATCCTCCACCGCCGGCAAGGAAATATCCAAATGCTGATAAGCGCTTGGTGCACCAACAATCAGCTGCGACACCGCCTCGTCAAAATTATCCGCCGGCGGCAGTCCATAGCGGCGGCTGAGATCTTGCACGCGGGCATAAAAATCATGCCGTGCCGCTTCCATGGTATCGCTGTCGATAACGTTGGGCGCCACCAAAAAACCATCGCGCTCAAAATCATTCATTTGCTTTACGGTTAATGCTGCTTTCATTTCTGACTCCTTGCTGCGTGGTGATAGCCAATATGTGCAAATAATATCACTCGCTCAAAAAATTGTTTGTTTTCGCCCACCATAGCCCAGATTAAATTGATTAAAAAACCACACCAACATCGCGCCCCAAATGTCCAAGCTGCACTTCATATATGAATAAATCACACCGCCGCATAAATTAGCGGGCAAACCGTGCCGCATCATAAAAATATGCTACAATGAAAATTGTGTTCAATTCGCACCAAGGGGGTAAAAGGCGATGCCATTGACGGCGACAAACTTGTTCAGCATTGACCGCAAAACTATTGCCGATATTAGGATAAACGCGGATTTTCGCCCGCGCTAAACCCTGTTCATCGGTTATTGGAAGGCCAAAACTATGAAACGTGATTTTATTCTGGGAATTGACCAAGGCACCACATCTTCGCGGGCCATTCTTTTTAACCGTGATTTTTCCGTCCACGCTTCCGCTCAGCAAGAATTCACCCAATACTTTCCACACCCCGGCTGGGTGGAGCATGATGCCGAAGAAATCATAAACAGTGTGGTGGCAACAGTGCGCACCGTGCTTGCGCGGGCGCAAATTACCCCCGCCGACATTGCCGGCGTGGGCATTACCAATCAGCGTGAAACCACCGTCGTTTGGGATAAGGACACCGGCAAAGCGGTTTATAACGCCATTGTCTGGCAGGATCGGCGGACTGCTGATATGTGTGCCGAGTGGCGCGCCGGTGGCTCTGAAGCGATGATAAGCGAAAAAACTGGCTTGCTTTTGGATCCGTACTTTTCCGCCAGCAAAGTCGCCTGGATTTTGCAGCAGGATGAATCATTATCCCAAAAAGCGGCAGCGGGCAAACTGCTTTTTGGCACTATTGACACTTTTTTACTCTGGCGTTTGGCTGGCGGCGTCCACAAAACCGACGCCACCAACGCCGCCCGCACCATGCTGTATAACCTGCATTTGGGGACTTGGGATGATGAACTGCTGGATTTTTTCTCAGTGCCGGCGGCGATGCTGCCCGAAATATGCGACTGCGCCTCTGATTTTGCCATGATGGACTCGGCGATCTTTGGCGGGGCAATGCCGGTGCGCGGCGTGGCGGGAGACCAGCAGGCTGCGGCCATTGGACAAGCGTGTTTTTCTGCAGGCATGCTAAAAGCAACATATGGCACCGGCTGTTTTGCTCTTTTGAATACGGCCGAGGTACCGATCCATTCCAAAAACCGCCTGCTCACTACGGTGGCATATCAGCTGGACGGCAAGCGCACATTTGCGCTGGAAGGCTCCATCTTTGTTGCCGGGGCTGCGGTGCAGTGGCTACGAGACGGCATCAAACTTATTAACGATTCCGCCCAAAGCGGTACGCTGGCGGAAACGGCGGAAGTATCGCAACAGTTGGTGATGGTGCCGGCATTCACCGGTCTTGGCGCACCGTATTGGCAGCCCAACGCCCGCGGCGCCATATTTGGTCTTACCCGCGCCACCACTGCCGCCGAATTGTGCCTGGCAGCGCTGGAAGCGGTTTGCCTGCAAACTCATGATTTACTCACGGCGATGCAAAATGACACCGCTTCTGAAGAAACGCCGATATTGCGGGTGGACGGCGGCATGGCGGCAAGCGACTGGACTATGCAGAGGTTGGCGGACTTATTGGACACCACGGTGGAACGACCGTCAAATCTGGAAACCACCGCGTGGGGAGCGGCATATCTCGCCGGCCTTCATGCCGGTGTTTATCCCGCACCGGCGGAAATGTCATCACACTGGCGATTGGAGAAACGGTTTATCCCGTCAATGTCGGCGGCACCGCGGGAGCATAAGATGGCGCTATGGAAAAATGCCGTGCACTCAGTGCTTGCCTACACGGAAAACGCCCCTGGTGCGGTTTTCTAGGCAATGCGCGAAGATTACGACGTGGCGGTTATTGGCGGGGGTATCAACGGCTGCGGGATTGCCCGCGATGCTGCCGGCAGAGGATTATCGGTGTTGTTAGTGGAGCAGTCCGATTTAGCCGGCGCAACTTCTTCCGCTTCTTCCAAACTGATTCACGGCGGTTTGCGCTATCTCGAACATTATGCCTTTCGCCTGGTGCATGAATCGCTGACAGAGCGCAACGTGCTAATGAATATTGCGCCGCATCTTATCACTCCTCTGCGTCTGGTGCTGCCGCACATATGCAGTATGCGCCCCGCTTGGCTTATTCATTGCGGATTATGGTTATATGACTTGCTGGCTGGCCGCCGCGCGCAAAACTCCTTTCCCCGTTCGCGCAAAATATCTCTTCGGGGAACGTCGGAAGGATTGCCATTACAGGGAATGGATGCCGCTGTCGGTTTTGAATATTACGACTGCTGGACGGATGATGCGCGTTTGGTGATTGCCAACGCCCGCGATGCCGCACGGCTCGGCGCCGACGTACTGACACACACCCGCTGTGTGCAGGCCGCGGTAAAAAACCGCCGCTGGCGGTTGCAATTACAAAACAGTTCTGAAGCAGCCATTGAAGTACAGGCAAAATGTCTTATCAATGCAACGGGACCTTGGGCGGCGAAATTTTTGCAGCACGTGGAAGAAGACAAGTCATCACAAAAACCGCGCCCCGGGCTGCGACTGGTGCAAGGTAGCCATATCGTGGTGCCGGCGCTCTATGAAGGCGCTCATGCTTATCTGCTGCAAAACCGCGATGGGCGCGTTATTTTTACCATTCCCTACGAAAAAAATTACACTCTGATAGGTACCACCGACCGTGATATTCAGGGCGACCCCAAAGATGCGCGCGTCAGCAGCGAAGAAGTGGAATATCTGCAAGATATTATTCATCAATATTTTGGCGTGGTGCCCCATGACGTATCGTATCAATTTTGCGGCGTGCGCCCGCTGGTGGATGGATTGGGCGGAGATGCGCAAAAGGCCAATCGTGACTATGTACTGAGCTTGGAATCCGTTAATCATGCGCCGCTGCTCAATGTATATGGCGGCAAACTGACCACCTATCGCAAGCTGGCGGAAAATGCCATCAATCGGCTGGTCGCTGACGGTATTTTTGCCAAGGTCAAACCGGCATGGAGCGCAACCCGCCCGCTGCCCGGCGGAGATCTGCCAGACGGGGGCGTCGCCGTCATTGCCAAGAGGCTAACCCAAACTGAGGCGCGCATCACCCCCGTCCATGCCGAGCGGCTTGCCGCCGCATATGGTAGCATGGCCGCCGAGATAATCCCCGCCAACAATGATGATGCCGACAAATGGCGGTGCTTTGGCGAGAATTTATTTGCTTGGGAAGTGGATTATCTGAGGCAAAATGAATGGGCGCAAGAAGCGGACGATATTCTCTGGCGGCGCAGCAAACTTGGCATGCATTTTTCACCGCAGCAGCGGCAGGAACTGGTCGGCTATATGCAGAGGCAAGCGGAACATGCTTGAGCTAAAAAACATCTCCGTCACCATGAACGGAGAACCCTATCTTCGCGATATTACCGTATCCTTGCCGCCGAATAAGATAAATATTCTTCTTGGCGCGACTTTATCCGGCAAGACCACGTTAATGTATGTTATCGCCGGATTACAAAAAACGGACGGCGGCGCCATTTATCTGAACGGCAATGACATCACGCACACCCCCGTGCAAAAACGCCAGGTGGCCATGGTTTATCAGCAATTTGTCAACTATCCCACCATGACGGTGCTGGACAATATCGCTTCGCCGCTGGTCGCGGCAAAGATGGATAAATCCGCTATTCGCCGCCGCGTTGAAGAAACCGCCGAACTGCTCAGACTCACGCCATTTTTACAGCGTAAACCGTCCGCATTGTCAGGCGGACAGCAGCAGCGTGTGGCTCTGGCGCGCGCGCTGGCGAAAGATGCCGACATTGTTTTGCTGGATGAGCCGCTGGCCAACCTTGACTATAAACTGCGCGAAGAACTGCGCGAGGAAATGCCGCGCCTGTTTGCCGAGCGCAATAGCGTGGTGGTGTATGCCACCACCGACCCGACCGAAGCGCTGCTGCTGGGCGATAACAGTGTTGCCCTGCATGAAGGCGAGATAGTGCAAATGGGCGCCGCCGCCACATTATATCGTCAGCCCAATACCCTCAGAGTTGCCGAGATTTTTTCCGACCCGCCGCTGAATATTGCCCGCGCCCGCAAAAAAAACGGTATTCTTTCCCTCATCACCGACAGCAGTGAAGCCGCACTGCCGTCCATTCCACTGTTTGCCGGCCTTGCCGACGGTGATTATCACCTTGCCTTTCGCGCCCATCATCTTCGCGATGACAAACCTGATGAGGTTTCCATCGCTTTTGACGGAGTGGTGCAAATCGCCGAAATTGCCGGCTCAGAAAGTTTTGTACATCTTACCGTCGGGGGGCACAACTGGGTTATGCGTACGACAAAAGTGGCATTGCACAAAGCCGGCAGCCCGCTGGCGTGTTATATTCGTCCGCAAGATTTAATGATTTTTGACAATAACCAGCGACGTCTAAACATGGTGCCGCAACATGGAAAGAATCATGGCAGCGATTGAATTTACCGACATTGCGCATTCCTATCTGCCCAACCCGACCAGGGATGCGGATTGGGCTCTCAAACCCTTGCGCCATCGCTGGACAAGCGGCGGTGGCTATGCTTTGCTGGGCCCTTCCGGCTGCGGCAAATCCACCATGCTAAACATCATCTCCGGCCTGCTCACGCCCACCCGCGGCAAACTGAGTTTTGACGGGCAAGATGTCATCGGGCTACCGCCGGAAAAACGCAACATCGCGCAAGTGTTTCAATTCCCCGTGGTATACGACACCATGACAGTGCGAGAAAATCTGGCGTTTCCGCTCAAAAACCGCGGGGCGTCGCCGCAACATATCGCCACACAGGTTAGCCACATTGCCTCACTTTTGGAAATTGACCATCTGCTGGACCTGCCCGCTGCTGGCTTGTCGGCGGATGCCAAGCAGATTATCTCAATGGGGCGGGGAGTGATTCGTGATGACATCCATGCCATTTTATTGGACGAGC
>JBPCWX010000100.1:0-14490 GCA_051009095.1 Gammaproteobacteria bacterium
GTATTATGGGCCGCGAGTTTTTCATTGGTGTCTCCCTTTGTAATGTAATAAAACTAATTTACATCCTTCTGCGTAGGCGCATTCTTGCTTATCGCGGCGGATTCATCCAGACGGCGTTTAGCATCCGCCAGCAGATTCTCCATACAGCGGCGGGCACGGTCGGCGTCACGCGCACCAATCGCCTCCGCCACATCACGGTGAAACGGGATTGAGGCATTGTTGTCGCGTGGATCTTGATTGGTGATATTAATGCTGACCAGTAGTGCGGAAAATACAACGCCCTCAATTGCCGACATAAAGGCGTTGTTTGTGGAGTTCAAAATCGCCCGATGAAACATTGCATCGGCGAGAATAAAATCTTCAATGGAGCCTTTCTCCTCTTCCATCTGGTGGAATGCGGTGCGAATTTTATCCACGTCGGCATCGCCGGCACGTTGCGCGGCCCAAAATGCCGCCATCGGCTCAAACACATGCCGCACTTCCATCAGTTGCCGTAAAAACTCCCGGCTGGGTGCGGCGGATTGGTACCAAGCCAACACATCATTGTCTAATAACATCCATTCATTGCGAGGTTTCACCAAAGTACCGATGCCGCGCCGTGCTTCCAGCAATCCCTTGCCTGACAAAATTTTCACCGCATCACGGATAGCGGTGCGACTTACGCGATAACGCTCAGCCAGATTCGTTTCATCTTCAATAAGCTCGCCTTCGCCATATGTGCCGGCGACAATACGCCGCCCAATTTCTCGGGCGATTTGCGTAGATAAACTCGGTGCTAGCGCAGCAATTCCCCTCAGATCGTAAAACATGGACTCATTCATACTATTTATTATATCATATTATCTTTGAATGTCAACTTATTTTATTCTCACTATGTATCTGCTAAGGAAATACAGGAAAATGCGGTGAAGGGGTGAAGTTGAGGATAAATGCAAACATTGAGATACCGTCAATCGGCAAGGGTTTATAAATATGGCACTCAGAGGGAGAAGAGATAAGATAAAAAGGTGGCATTCCACTAATTCGCAAAGCAGAATCTCCATGAGACATATTAGCCGTTATGGTAAATAAGTAGGCTATCAAATTCCAGAGTTGCAGGAATCCATGACTTCCTTTTTTTTTGCCTCATATGTGTTGAACCAGACGTTTGATAGATTTAATCTGTCGGTTGTGTTAGAATGTTTATACAGTCAAATATTTTCAATATTTTCACCGGAGGAGAATTCGACATGACAACAATAGATACTGACACCATTGAACAGCAGGTTATTGCGGTAAAAAAGCAGCTGCGTGAAATGCTGCCCGCTAACGCTTTTGCTGCGCTGGATGCTTCGATTCGCGACGAGATAGACGAGATTAAGACCATCAGCGCCGCCGGTGATTCCCCTGTCCCACAGATTAATTATGCCGATGTTGTTGCCGGTCATGTTGCCGAGGGTCAGCGCGCACTCATCAAAAAGCGCGGTTGTGTGATTGTGCGCGGGGTGTTCGCGGAAGAGCAGGCAACTGAATGGAATAATGCGCTGGGCGAGTATGTGGAAAAAAACGGTTATTATGAAGAAGAACTCAAAAAGCGCGGCATGGATAAATATTTTAGTTCGCTGGCAGAAGGCAAACCGCAGATTTTTGGTGTTTACTGGTCACCCCCGCAAGTGGAAGCCCGCCAATCGGTTGAATTGTCGCAGACGCGGGCGTGGCTGAATGGCTTGTGGGAAGTGGATGCCGAGAGGGCGGATATTCACCCTGACCGCGAATGCGCATATGCCGACCGCATTCGCCGCCGTGCGCCCGGAGATGCTACTCTTGGATTGTCACCGCACGTGGACGGCGGCTCGGTGGAACGCTGGCTCGATCCAGGCTATCGTCAAGTCTATCGCCAGGTGTTTAGCGGTAATTGGCAAAACTATAACCCATTTGAGATGACCTATCGCGTTGAGGCACGAGAAATTCCATCTCCGGCAGTGTGCCGCATGTTCCGCACCTATCAGGGGTGGACGGCGCTAACGCCGCAAGGGGCAGGAGACGGCACCTTACAGATGATTCCAGTCGCGCGCGCAATGGCGTGGATGTTGCTGCGGGCATTGCAAGATGATGTTTCCGCTAACGCGCTTTGCGGTGCCACGGCCGGGCGGGCGTTGCCAGTGTCGGCGGATTATCATCAAAAACTGCTGGAAGGACTGGTGTCTATCCCGCGCATGAATCCCGGCGATACGGTATGGTGGCACCCCGATGTGGTGCATGCGGTGGAAAATGAAAACAAAGGCGGAGGATACAGCAATGTCATGTACATTGGTGCAGCACCCGATTGCGAGAAAAATCGCCAGTTTCTAAAAGAGCAGTTACCGTGTTTTTTGGCAGGACGGTCATCGCCGGACTTTGCGCCGGAGAATTATGAAATGAATTATCCCGACCGCGCTGATGAGGCGATTCTCACCCCACTGGGGCGGCGGCAGATGGGTTTGAACGCGTGGGACTAAGACCCACCCAATTTTTTATTTTTAAATTAAACGGAGGTACAACAATCATGAAAAAATTAATAGCAATTACCACAGCGGCGGCTTTGACGCTGAGTGCGCCGGCGGCATTCGCCGCAGAGGTGGAAGTCCTGCACTGGTGGACTTCCGGCGGCGAAGCATCGGCATTGAATGTGCTCAAGAAAGACTTGGAAGCTAAGGGCATCAGTTGGCAGGATATGCCGGTGGCTGGTGGTGGCGGTGAGCAGGCGATGACCGTATTGCGGGCGCGCGTTTCCGCCGGTAACCCGCCAACCGCGGTGCAGATGCTCGGTTTTGATATTCTTGACTGGGGCGCACAAGGTGTTGCGGCAGATCTGAGCGACCTAGCCGCGGCGGAAGGATGGGATAAGGTTGTCCCGCCAGCATTGCAGGCGTTTGCCAAGTATGACGGCAAATGGCTTTCGGCACCGGTGAATGTCCATTCCACTAACTGGGTTTGGGCGAATAAATCTGTGCTGGAACAAGCCGGTGCAAAAGTGCCGACCGATTGGAACAGTTTGGTTGCCGCACTGGATAAGGTCAAGGCGGCCGGGCTTATTCCGCTGGCACATGGCGGGCAGGCTTGGCAAGATGCAACGGTGTTTGATTCTGTGGTGTTGGCCACCGGGGGCAAGGATTTTTATAAAAAGGCCCTGATAGACCTGGAACCATCCGCACTTTCCAGCGACACTATGGTGAAAGTGTTTGAGCGAATGGCAAAATTGCGCAGCTATGTGGATGATAACTTCTCTGGGCGCGACTGGAATCTCGCCTCGGCGATGGTGATTGAAGGGCAAGCCGCCATGCAAATTATGGGTGACTGGGCAAAAGGTGAATTTCTGAATGCCGGTAAGGAACCGGGCACGGATTTTCTCTGCATCCGTTTTCCGGGCACACAGGGTAATGTCACCTTTAACTCCGACCAGTTTGTGATGTTTAAAGTTGGCGAAGACCGTCGTCCGGCGCAAAACGAATTGGCCAAGGCGATTATGTCCCCGTCTTTTCAGTCGGCGTTTAATGTGGTGAAAGGCTCGGTGCCGGCACGGACGGATGTCCCGAATGATGCCTTTGATGATTGCGGCAAGAAAGGCATGAAAGACTTGGCAGAAGCGGCAAGCAGCGACTCGCTGCTGGGCTCGCTGGCGCATGGTTATGGTGCTCCCGCTGGGGTTAAGAATGCGACGTATGATGTGATTACCGCGCACTTCAACGGTGAAATGTCCGCTCAGGAGGCGGCCGAGGAACTTGCCACGGCGGTTGCTGCGGCGCAATAGCCCCCGTCGGCTTTTTGCTTGGATACCGGTTGTTGATGCGCGCATCTCAGCCGGTATTCTTTTAATCGCATGGCAAAACAAAACACATCTCTTGCGCTCTCAGTGCTAACTCCCAGCATGGTGCTGATGCTGGTGTTTGTTTATGGGTTTATCCTGTTTACCTTTTATCTGTCATTTACCGATTCTAAAATTCTGCCGTCTTATAATCTGGTGGGTTGGGAAAACTACGAAAAACTGTTTAAGCTGCGCAACTGGAAAATCGCACTGTCCAATCTTGCCGTGTTTTCGGTGCTGTATATTGTCGGCTGCACCTTGCTGGGTTTGCTGCTGGCGATTTTTCTTGACCAGCGCATTCGCGGCGAGGGCCTTATCCGTCCGATTTATCTGTATCCGATGGCCATTTCATTTATTGTCACCGGTACCGCGTGGAAGTGGTTTTTAGACCCCGGCATTGGGCTGGAAAGAATCGTGCAGCTGTGGGGGTTTGAAAGTTTTAGCTTTGATTGGATTAAAAATTCCCGCCGCGCGATTTATGTCGTTATCATTGCCGCCGTGTGGCAATCTTCGGGATTTGTGATGGCGATGTTTCTTGCCGGGTTGCGCGGCATTAGCACCGATATTATGCATGCCGCCCGCATCGACGGCGCCGCGGGCTGGCGTTTATACTGGCGTGTGGTCATTCCCCAGTTGCGGCTGGTGTTTTTATCGGCGTTTGTGATTTTGGCACATTTGGCAATTAAGTCATATGATTTGGTTATTGCACTGACCGGCGGCGGCCTGGGGCGCGCCACCGAACTGCCTTCCACTTTTATGTATTCCTACACGTTCACGCGCAACGCCATGGGGATTGGCGCCTCCTCCGCGGTGATTATGCTGATGATGGTGGCGGCCGTGGTTGTGCCATATTTATACGCCGAAATACAACGCGGAAAAAATGAGCAGCGATAGCCATTATTTACGCCTGCTGCTGCGCGTTAGTATTTATACCGTGCTGCTGCTGTTTGCCGCATTTTATTTATTGCCGCTGTTTGTGATGATGGTCAATTCATTCAAACCGCTGGATGAAATTCGCGGGGGTAATATGCTGGCATTGCCTCTGGCCTTTACCGTGGAACCGTGGCTGAAAGCGTGGAATCAGGCACAAATTGGCGTGCAACCGACCGGGCTGGCACCGTATTTTTATAATTCCGTTGTGATCGCGGTGCCCAGTGTGATTATCACTACCTGGGTGGGCGCACTCAATGGTTATGTGCTGACAAAATACCGTTTTCGCGGTGATAATATCATTTTTGCTTTAATCCTGTTTTCCTGCTTTATTCCGTTTCAGAGCATTCTGATTCCATCGGCACGCGTGCTTGGATTTCTTGGGCTTGCCGGCACAACCAGCGGTTTGGTGCTGATTCATTTCGTCTACGGTATCGGATTTACCACATTATTTTTTCGTAATTTTTATAATGTCTTCCCGGATGAACTGATTCACGCCGCCCGCATTGATGGGGCGGGTTTTTGGCGGTTGTTTTGGCGCGTGCTGCTGCCCAATTCACTGCCGATTATTGTGGTCAGTGTGATCTGGCAGTTTACCAATATCTGGAATGATTTTCTTTTTGGCGCATCATTTGCCGATGCCGACTCTCAGCCGATGACGGTGGCGCTCAATAATCTGGTTAGTTCCTCCACTGGGGTAAAGGAATACAATGTGCATTTTGCTGGCGCAATTATGGCGGCATTGCCGACGTTAATTGTCTATGTGTTGTCGGGGCGGTATTTTGTGCGCGGTTTAATGGCGGGAGCAGTTAAAGGATAAAAAATGTCAGACCATTATTTTTTGCATATTAACGATATTAACAAGCGGTTTGGCACTGCCGCAGTGCTTAGCCAGATTAATATCGGCGCCGGCGAAGGCGAATTTCTTGTTTTGGTTGGCCCGTCAGGATGTGGTAAATCTACGCTGCTGAACATTATTGCCGGTTTGGAAGAGCCGAACAGCGGCACTATTCTTATCGGCGGCGAGGATGTGACGCAGCAGCAGCCGTCGGCACGCGATATTGCCATGGTGTTTCAATCTTATGCGCTGTATCCAAATATGAATGTGCGCGAGAATATCGCCTTTGGCATGGAGATGCGCGGCATCGACAAAGCCGTACGAGAAAAAGCGGTACAAGAAGTCGCCGCTACGTTACAGATGGAGGAGTTATTGTCGCGCAAGCCTTCTCAGTTGTCCGGCGGGCAGCGGCAGCGGGTGGCGATTGGGCGCGCACTGGTGCGGCATCCGCGGGTGTTTTTGTTTGATGAGCCGCTGTCTAATCTGGATGCCAAACTGCGCGTGGATATGCGCACCGAAATTAAACGTCTGCACCAGCAGCTTGGCACCACGATTGTTTATGTGACACATGACCAGATAGAGGCGATGACGCTGGCAACCCGCATCGCCGTTATGGAGAATGGGGTGGTGCGGCAGCTCGGCACACCAGAAGAGATTTATAACCAGCCGGCTGACTTGTTTGTTGCAACATTCATGGGTTCGCCGGAAATGAATTTGCTGTCGGCGCGGATTGAGCGGCGCGGAGATGCCGCGGTCGCAGTGATTGATGATGTTGCACTGCCGCTGCCGGCGGCATGGAATGTTGAGCACGGGCGCGACGTTATTCTCGGCTTGCGCCCGGAACATATCGGAGACGGCGGCGATAACAGTGTGGTTGTTCATATTACCGCCGATGTTGTGGAGCCAACCGGGGCGGATGTTTATCTAATAAGTAAAATTGGCGGACAACGCATTACCGCCCGCGTGCGCACCGACCGGTGCCCTGACGCCGGTGACACTGTGGAAGTGTGCTGCGATATGCGGCGTGCCTTGTTGTTTGACCCGGCAAGCGGGCAGCGCATTTTAACCGCACAAAAATAGCAAGGACAACGACTATGAGTCAATGGGCCTTTATTGGCGCCAGCACGATTGCCCGCGAGTGGATGCTGGATGCGGTGCGTGCACAGGGCGGTGAGGTTACCTCCGTGCTCAGCCGCGATGCGGCGCGCGGTGAAGCATTTGCACACAATAACAGCATTCCGCGCGCCTATACCGATGTGGACAAATTGCTGGCGACAGAGAAGCCCGATGCGGTGTATATTTCCACAACCAATGAATTACACAAGGAGCAGTGTCTTGCGGCGGCAGCGGCAGGGGCGCATGTGGTCTGCGAAAAACCGCTGGCATTAACATTAACAGATGCCGAGGAAATGGTGGCCGCTTGCAATCAGGCGGGGGTGCTAATGGCAACTAACCATCATTTGCGCGCCGCCGCCGCGCATGAAAAAATACGCGAACTGCTCAGGGCTGGAGCGATTGGCGAATTGATTGCCGTGCGTGTGCATCATGCGGTCTATTTGCCGCCGCATCTGCAAGGCTGGCGTCTGGACAAGCCGCAAGCAGGTGGCGGTGTGGTGCTGGACATTACCGTGCATGATGCTGATTTACTGGCGTATCTGGTGGATGACTATCCGCAGCAAGTGACCGCCATGACACATAATTGCGGCATGGGCAAGGGGGTGGAAGACGGCGCCATGAGCGTTTGGCGTTATAAAAATAATGTGCTGTGTCAGACACACGAATCCTTTACCATGCGCTACGCGATGACCGGGCTTGAATTGCACGGTACGGCGGGAAGTGTTTACGCGAAAGATGTGCTAACACAAAAAGCGGTGGGCGAGGTGTTTTTGCGGAATGAAGACGGTTTTCAGAAAATAGAATACGCCCCGCGCAATTTATACGAATATGCCATGGCGCGTTTCTGCGCTGCGATGGCCGGTCAAGGCCGGCCGTTGGTGGATGGCGTCGATGGCGTGCGTTCCTTGGCGGTTGCTTTGGCAGTGTTGGAGTCGGCGAAATGCGGCGCTGCGGTCGCAGTAAATTACGGTCATTATGCACCAGCCGAGTAAAAGCAGCGTTGTGCGCGGCTCATTCGGTGCTCATGGCGTCGTTATTATATTCGCCGCACTTTACGCATAGCGCGCAAGCGGGCAAATACATCCGTGCCCATTTGCCGCAATATATCGATAATGTCTAAGGGTATCCAATTCTCACGGATAAGCCCTTCATCATTCAGATAAAAATCCATTACGCGCATATTAAGAATCTGTCCGGTCGGCGGCATACCCATCCAATCACCAAATTTGTGGTCGGCGCGTACGCTGGGCCAACCGCCAGTGACGGAATATTTACCATCACCGAAACATACATAATGTCCCAGCCCAAGACGATTGGGCATTGCCTGACGGAACGGCAGTTGATGGACATCCACAAATCCTTCCAGCCCGCGACTGGTGCCGATACCGGCGGGGCCATACCACATCATTTTTGGGTGCCAATACTTTTTTTGCGGCATGTCAATCAATCCTTGCCGACTGCGGTCTTTGGTGTCATCATAATCTTGCAGCGATTGGTGCATGGCCAGCACCGTGGCCACGCTTTTTTGGGATTCCTCAGGAGTTGTCTCAGTCAGCACAACACCGTCCGCACTCAGCGGACAAGGCCACATTTCTTCGCTGCCCATGGATGGCGGCAACATCCATATCCCCACTTGCCGCATTAAATTGAGCAGATCCCAAATGGCGCTGCTGCGCGCGATTTTGCCATTGACAATTTCGTGCACTTCGCCATAACGCAGATATACCGCACCACCGCTTGCTGGAATGCCGAGCCAGTCATTCTTAAAAGTGCCGAGATAGTGTCCCAGCGCCGCCACTTGCGTTTTGCCTTTGGTTTCTCCGCCGATAAATATGACATCGCGGCGTTCCAAGTCCGGCATGGCGGTCAATAGCGGCCGCCACACTTTTTCCGTGAGGGCCGCCAAACCGCTCATTTCATTGAGCGGGTGCGCACCACGCCATTCGGCGTTGTCATGATATGCCGCCGCCAGCGCTTTGCCAACATCATCCGCCGATGCTGCGGCAATATTTTGCATTTTGGGTAATAGGTCTTTTTTAATTGCAACCATGTTGTTCATGATGATTAGCTCCTGGTGATGATTGATAATTTATTAGCCATAATCAGCCTTTGACCGCCCCCTGCACCAATCCCGACACAATCTGTTTCTGAAACAGCATGACCAATACAAATAGCGGCGCCGTAATCGATATGGCGGCGGCAATGGCTTCCACCTGGTCGGTCATGGTTGTCTCACGGTTGAAGTATTGGGTGATGGACGGCACCATGGTCATTGAGTGCGCATCCAGCAACAGTGAGGTGACAAGATAGTCATTATACGCCAGTAAAAATGAGAACAAGCCGGTGGTAATCACGCCAGGCCACATGACCGGCATAATTACCCGCCAGAATGCTTCCAGTCGGGTGCAGCCGTCCACCAGTGCCGCTTCGTCCAATTCTGCGGGAATGCTGGCAAAAAACGAGCGCAGCATCCAAATGGTAAAGGGCTGATTGATGGCGGCGAGTACGATAATAACCGCGATGTGCTTGCCGTATAAACCATAATCAATGAACGGTTGCAGATAACCGCTAACAAGCACCGAATGCGGCAGCGCGCGAAAAATCAGCGCCGCCGCCAGCAGCCAGAATGCCACTGATGAGCGTGTGCGCGCCAGTGCGTAGCCGGCAGTGGTGCCCAGCACCAGCGAAAAACAAACCACGCCGGCGGTAATCATAATAGAATTGATGAACTGATGATAAAAGGTATTTTCCACCCAGACGGCGTGATAGTGCTGCCCGGTGAAACCAACAAGCGGTTTGGTGAGTGTCGGCAGCAAAGCACTGAATATATTATCCACCACCCGCAAGGCGGACGGCAGCATAATCGCGGCAAGAATAAACAAGGCGATCCAGAGAATCGTCGGCAGATGACGGCGTTGCTGCACAAGAAAGGCGCCGACCAGCAAAGCGCCGACAATCAGCATACCGAGCACCGACAGACCGCCGACTGCTTCGCGTGTTGTGCTGCCGATGATGACCGTGCGCGGGTCCGCCGAAAAAGCGTCTATCGGCAGTTTGAATGACATAACCCATATCCATAACAGCGGGAAGATGGCAAGCAATAACCACAAGGCGAGAAATATCCACAGCAGCACGCGCAGGCTGGTGCTTAAATGAAAGGCGCGCGCTTCGTTCATCGCTGATAATCTTTCCAGGTACGGTGCAGGATTGGCATGAGGATAAGCACAATGCCGATCATGGTCAGCATCGCCGCCGCTGAAGCGCGGGCGATGGCGCGGTTGCCGGTATCATCGGGCTGCAACAGATCAAAGGTCATCCATTGCAAAGAAATACGGTGTGCCTGCGCCGAAAAACCAACAATCTCTTCAAATACGCGATAGGCGTCCATCAGGTGAATCAGCGAAACAAAGACAATAAGCGGCATCAGGTGCGGAATGATGACATAGCGCAGCCGCTGCCATCGGGTTGCACCGTCAATCAAGGCGGCTTCCAGGGCATCGCGATTGACGGTTTGCAGTCCGGCATAAAACACCACAAAGGCAAACGGCGCGACATGCCATATGCGATAAAACAGCATCAATCCTTCAACCACCCAGCCGTTGGCGAAGAGGGCGAGGTCGCGTGCCAATAACCGCTCCAGCATGGCGGTTAGTATGCCATCTCCGATAAATAGCCAGCGGATAGACAATGCGCCGATCACCGGCGTAATGATAAATGGCAGCAGGCTAAAAAAGATAATATAGCCGCGCAATCTTTCGCTGGTGCGGTTAACCGCCAGCGCAAGAGCAAAACCCACCAGCAGCACCAGCGGCAGGGTGATAAAGGCAAAGGTGAGGGTAAAACGCAAGGCACGGTAAAAGTCAATGTTGGACAAGGTTTGGACAAGGGTGCGGTCTTTCCATGCTTGCGCAATCTGCTCAGGCTGCAGCAGGTCGCGATAATTGCTGAGCCCCACCCATCTGGTGCGGGTGATGATGCTGCCGTCCGCGGCGCGCTGCGGGATTTGCACAGTTTCTTCCTTGCAGCCAAAAGGGTCGCAGGTTTGCTGTACGCGCGTTTCTATCATTTCCTGAGTAATAAAGAAACTTTGCCCAAGCACCAGCAGCAGCGGCAAGGCAATGAGCAACAGCATCGCCGTCAGAGACGGCGCGACAAATAGCCAGAATGTTTTGCGCGGCATAATAGGGCGATGGGGGCAGCGAAAAGTGTCAGCGGCGGTGATTGTTTATCCACAGTCGCCGCCGCCGATAAAGCGTCATCGCTTACAGCAGCCCGGCTTCTTTGGCAGCGGTCAGATACTCCGCCTCAATGTCGGCAAGTGTCTGCTCTGCCGCTTCTTTGCCAGTGAGGTAGTCGGCGATATTATTACCAAGAGCGGTTTGCATCAATCCCATGGCGGTGGACGACGGGTAAGATGGCGCTCCGCCTTGTGCCGAGGCAATTGTGCCGGCGGCGATGCGTGACGGCTCAAACGCATCGCTCAGCCAGATAGCGGCGTCTTTGTTGGCCAATAAGACATCATCAGAAAGTCCCTGCATGATGAGTTGGAATGCCGCGTCCGCTTCTTCATCACTGGCGTTTTTGGCAATGACCATGCCATCCCACCATAGTGTTGTTGCCGGTTTGCCACCGGGCTTGGCGGCGGGGGCGGCGGCAAATTCCACCAAATCAACCACTTGTGATTCTTCAACATTATCCATGGCCCCGGCGCGGGAGGCCCACAAGTTTGCCATCGCGATTTTGCCTTGTTGAAACTGCTGCTGCACATAGGTCGAATCGGAAACAAGAAACTCAGGATCCATATAAGCGGACAGTGATTTCATGATTTGCAAGGCGCGCACACCGTTGGCGTTGTTGACTGCGGGCATGTTGTCGCTGTTGATCAATGTATCAGCTAAGCCAAGATACATATTGACAAACTCCTGTGCCAGATTCCAGCCGGTTTGATAGGTGCCGCCCAACGGATATTGGACGACGCCGGCGTTTTTGATTTTCTCGGCGGCGCTGAGCACCTCGGCGTAAGTTGCCGGTGTCGGAATATTCAAGTCCGCCAGAATATCTTTGCGATACATCAAATGTTGCGCGTTAATCATCATCGCAACAGCCATGACTTTGCCGTCTTTTTTAATCAACTGTGTCGGCAGCAAGCTTTGACCGTATTTGCCAACATAGCCATCCAAGGGGCGGATGCTGCCGTCATTCAGTAGCGGCACCAAGGTGGAATTTGCCACCCCGCCCAGCTGATACTGTGCCGGGTCGGCATTGAATGCGGTGGGCTGCTTTTTACGAAATTCCTGGTCTAATTCGGCGGTGAAGTTGCCGCACTTCTCCATGGCGGAGGTGACAACTTTCCACGCCTCAAAACCGGCGGACAGCATCTTAACCGGTGTTTGGTTGTTGTAGGAACACGCCAGCACGGGTTGGGTCAATAAAGCGGTGGCGCTAACTGCAATGAGTAATAGTTTCTTCATGATGTTTCTCCTAGGGTTAATGTGATAATAAAAGATCAGTTCAAACTAAGCCGCTGACCGCTGCTGCCGTTAAACAGATGGCAATCGGTGGCGGCGATGGTCAGTTTAATCAGCGTGCCGATTTTTTCCTTGAAATTTTTCGGCACTTTGGCGCTGATGAGCGTGTCGTCGCATTTTACGGTGACCAGTGTGGCATCGCCCAGTAATTCCACACTGTAAATAGGGGCAATGATTTGTCCGCGCTGTTTATCTTGCGGGCTATCATCACCGATGCTGAGGTCTTCGGCGTGCATGCCAAGGGTAATCGCGCCCCGTACCGCGGCTAAATTAGGGATACGGATACTGTCGCCAGAAAAAATGCCGTCAGTGATGTGACCGTCAATTAGGTTCATTGCGGGGGCGCCGATAAATCCCGCCACAAAAGTATTCTGCGGTTTATCGTAGAGCTGCATGGGCGCATCAATTTGCTGAATGCGTCCTTTGTTCATCAGCACCACACGGTCTGCCAGCGTCATGGCTTCCACTTGGTCATGCGTGACATAAATGGTCGTGACTTGCAGTTCATGTTGCAGATTTTTAATCTCAGCGCGGGTGGAGGCGCGCAGTTTGGCGTCCAGATTAGACAGCGGCTCATCCATGAGAAACACCGCGGGCTCGCGCACAATCGCGCGCGCCAGTGCCACCCGCCGCCGCTGTCCGCCTGAGAGTTCACGGGGCAGGCGGTTTAGCAGCTTGTCCAGAGCCACCCGCGATGCGGCTTGGCATACACGCAAGTCATGCTCGGCGGTGTTGACTTTACGCACTTTCAATGGAAAACGAATATTTTCATATACCGTTAGATTAGGATATAAACCGTAGTTTTGAAACACCATGGCAACATCACGGTCTTTGGGCGGCAGGTCGTTGACACAGCGGTCGCCAATAAACACTTTACCTTCGGTTGGGTCTTCCAGTCCGGCGATCATGCGCATGGTGGTTGTTTTGCCGCACCCGGAGGGCCCCAGCAACACAATAAACTCGCGGTCGGCAGTTTGCAAATTAAAATCCGCCACGCCAACAACGCCGCCCCAGCGTTTATGAATATTTTGCAGTTGCACCAGTGCCATAAAACAATACTATCATATATGAACAGTAAATAAAACAACCCCAGCGGGGGCGGAGTATCCTTATTTGATTTTCTTGGCAAGCCGTGTGCGGGAATTATTCTGCACTGGCCAAAGCCGCACCTTTGCTCAGTGCCGCGAGTTTGGCATATGCAATTTCGGGGTCTATGGCGCCAAAGCCGGCGAACGTGCTGCGCGCGGGGTTGTGAAGCGCGGTTAATACATCTGGATTTTTGCCTTGCGCCTTTTTAGGACGGCGTTTAAATATTCCATTGGACGGTCGCCTTTGATGGAATTGCAACTGCCGCACAGCAACTGCAGATTTTCCTGCGCCCATGGCCCGCCTTTTACTTTGGGATAAATGTGGTCGATGTGAAAGTGACGCGGTTCGGGGAACTGCGCGCCGCAACCGTTGCACTTGCCCTCTTGTGTTTTAAAAAAATGTTTGCGCACTTTTTCTCTGCTCCAATCGAATTTTTTTAAATCGGTGCGCACCGGCAAGGTTGCAATCGCATCGAAATCGGTAAACAGGTTTTGTATATTGTCGGTGTAACTCAATCGGTCGGTCACCAAATTAACCGCGACATCGCTGACATCGATGCCAATCCAATTGCGCCCGAGATTTTGCGCGGCGACGCAGGTGGTCGCGCAGCCGCAAAACGGATCCATCACCATGTCGCCTTTGTTGCTCGATGCTTGGATGATGCGGTCAAGCAAGGCAAGCGGTTTTTGCGTTGGGTAGCCGGTGCGTTCTCTGGATGAACTCGATAAATATTTGATGTCATTCCACACCGCCGAAATTGCAACGCCTTCCGGCTTGTCGGTCATATCGACCAACACATCATAGTTTTTTTCCTTAATTTTGTCGGCGGCGCGTTCATTATCGTACACCAGCAATTGCCGAGTGCCGTTGACAATGTTGGAATCAAACCCGCGTTCCAATACGCGCGCCTTGTGCTCGGTGACCGCATACTGTTTGTTGAAGATTGAGTTTTCGCTTTTGCGGTAAAACAAAATCACGTCGTTGTTGCGTTGAAAGAACGAGGCGGCGTTGGTCCACTTGTTGTAATGCCAAACAATCTCATTGCGCATGTTGTTTTTGCCGAACACATAATCCAACAACAACTTAAGATAATGGCTGGCGGTCGGGTCGCAATGCAGATACAAACTGCCGCTGTCTTTTAACACCCGATGCATCTCGATAATCCG
>JBPCWX010000101.1:0-4104 GCA_051009095.1 Gammaproteobacteria bacterium
GCCGCAATTCTTCTTCGCTCACCGCCGTTTGCTGAGAAAAATCAAAACGCAAATGTTGCGGCGACACCAAAGAACCCTTTTGCTCAACATGATCGCCCAAAACCTGCCGCAAAGCCGCGTGCATCAAATGTGTTGCCGAATGATTACAGCGAATGGCGGCGCGTCTTTCTTGGTCAATCGCGCAATAAACAGTATCGCCCACCGTCAGCGGCGCATCATTCACCACCGCAAAATGTCCCCACACATCGGCGCGAATTTTTTGGGTATCCGCAACTGCCGCTTGTCCGCCGACATATGACAGCGTGCCGGTATCGCCCACTTGTCCGCCCGCTTCGGCATAAAAGGGCGTGCGGTCTAAAATAATCAGCGTCTCGTCCCCCGGGCGCGCTTCTTTTATTGTCTCTCCGCCGACAAAAAGCGCCAATATTTTTGCTTCACTGGCGGCTTCGTCATAGCCCAAAAATTCGGTTGCCGCACCGTCAAATTCTGCGGTTTTGGCGCCGATATTAAAAGTCATCGCCGCTCGCGAGCGGGCGCGCTGCTGCGCCATGCACGCATCAAAACCCGCCATATCCGCCGTCAAATTTTCCTCCCGCAAAATATCGGCAGTCATATCGGCGGGAAATCCGTAAGTGTCATATAACTTAAACACCACGGCACCGGGCAATTCTTTTTGCCCGCCCAAATGGTCAATTTCCCGCCGCAAAATATTCATGCCATGTTGCAACATGGTGGAAAAACTTTCTTCTTCGGCGCGCAAGGTTTTTTCAATCAAGGGGAGCCGCGGAACTATAACCGGGTGCGCCTTGCCAAACAGCGGCGGCAGCGTCGCCGCCAGCCGATAAAAAAACGCCTGTCGCGCCCCGAGTTTGTGCCCATGCCGCAAAGCCCGCCGAATAATGCGGCGCAGCACATAGCCGCGCCCTTCATTGGACGGCATCACACCGTCCGCCAGCAAAAAAGCGGCGGCGCGGATATGGTCGGCAATGACGCGGTGAGATGGTGTGTCATGACGGGCAGATGATTCACCGCCGGCGGCGACAATCTCGGCGGCCACTGCGGTCAATAAATCTTTAAACAAGTCTATATCATAATTGCTTTTGACACCCTGCATAACGGCGCTGATTCTTTCCAAGCCCATGCCGGTGTCCACACAAGGAGCGGGCAGTTTTCGCAATTCGCCGGTGTCATCGCGGTTAAATTCCATAAACACCAAATTCCACACTTCCACACAATCATCTGCGGTGGCCTCATCTTCACCGCGAAAGGATTGGGCGGCAGCATCGCGGTCATAAAAAATTTCGGAACAGGGACCACAAGGCCCGGTCTCACCCATCATCCAAAAATTATCGGCGGTGGGAATGCGGGTAATGCGCGCGATGGCCTGCTGCTCGTCAAAGCCCGCCGCCATCAGTGTTTTTTTCCATATATTAAAGGCGTCTTCGTCGCCCGGCACCGCGGGCGCATCGGCGCCAAATAATTGACCGCCGCCAAACACCGTAACCCATAAATGCTGCCGGTCTAACTTGAGTTGTGCGGTTAGAAATTCCCAGGCCAAGGGAATAGCGCGCTCCTTAAAATAATCGCCAAAGGAAAAATTACCCAGCATTTCAAAAAAAGTATGATGGCGCGCGGTATACCCCACATTTTCCAGGTCGTTATGTTTACCGCCGGCGCGCAGGCAGCGTTGGGCGGTGGTTGCGGTGCGATAGGGGCGTTTATCAAAACCCAAAAACACCTCCTTAAACTGCACCATTCCCGAATTGGTAAACAGCAGGGTTGGATCATTGGCGGGCGTCAATGGCGATGAGGGAACGCGGGTATGTCCTTTATCGGCAAAAAATTGCAAAAATTGTTCTCGAATATCGGCACTTTTCATAGACGGGATTGTATCAAATTGCGGTGCGGTTCAGGCAAAAGTGCTATAATATGCAGTCTTGGGTCTGTAGCTCAGTTGGTTAGAGCACACGCTTGATAAGCGTGGGGTCGTTGGTTCAAGTCCAACCTGACCCACCATGTTTTTGGGGTAATAAAAACAAAATTGTGATACACTTTATTTAAATTTTATCAGCAATGAGGAAACAATCATGAACTCCACTATCCGTGACATGTGTTTTGATGACTACTTCGAAGCATATGGAGAGTATCAAAAGCGCAAGCATTTGGCGAATCAAAACATGCTCACGCGGGTAGAGCAATCCCCATATGGTGGCTACCGCGTGCGCACTATTCCTGTTAGCCCATACTTTATGCCATTGCCTCTCACGAATTTGTATGGCAAAAAACAGGATCCATACAAACTGACCTTTTAATGGTTGGTCATGAATGACTCCCAAAATTTGCCCAAGCAAAATGCTCCAAACGATTCAGTAGAGCGTTTTCCAGCATTGGTCCAATGGTGCATAAATTAATTCCACTCATCTCACACCTCCATCTCTTCCTCATGCGCGATTAATTCCCCGCGTTTTTTATAAGCACGCCGCAAGCGCTCCTCGTGCATTGCAAACAAATCGCCCTCGCTCAATTTAGTTTCTTTCAATAACCGCTCGTTAGCGTCCGCCATTGTTTCAATTTTGCCGTCTTCCAATATATGCCAAACATCATCAAACTCTTTGGCGCAAAACCTCGCCACCAGTATGGTGCGGTGGCAAGTCAATGGATCTTTTTCGGCACACATCAAGGCAACCCGCATCTGGCGCGCGCCGTCCGTCAAGCGCGCAATGCCACGCTGAAATGAATCCGTTTGCTCAACCCGTTCATAAATCACCTTGCCTTCTTTGCGGCAATCCGCCTCACTTCGGCGCGCGCCCAATAAATCACCCATAAACACATAATTAATCTTATTATCACGCAAAGAGCGGGCAAGCACTTGACGGTTAAAATGCGGGCAATATCGGCTAAACGGTGTAGAGCGCACATCCACCACCGCTTGTATTTTGTGCTGATTTAATAGCGATAAAAATTTTGTCAATGAATGGGCGGAATGACCGATAGTGAATAAAATATTTTTACCGCAAAACATACTTAATTGCGTTTGTTATATTCGCATTGTTCGGCGAGATAACACTCTTTGCAATTAGGATTTTTAGCAAAGCAACGGTTTTTACCCAGCCAATAAAGCGAGTTATCTAAAGCCCACGGATTCTTGGGGTGCATCTTTTTTGTTAGGCATATTGCCTCAGCGGATTCGCAAGAATCTCCTTGAAAAACGCGCCCCAAAACACGACAAACATGAACATCAGCCTTAACATTCAGCGGCTTTTCAGTATTAATTTGCTTGGTGTCCTGCAATGCACCTAAAATCATATCGCTCAAAGCAGGACCAATGCCGCTAAATCCCTCCAAGTTTTCTTTAATCTCCCCACCGCTTTGATGTTGCCAAATTTTCCGCGCATCACTTTGATATTCGCTGACCATAATTTTGGCATTGTCGCGAATACACTTGCTCATCCGATTAACAAACCGATGGAATTTGCGTTTTTGCCAAGCAAGATTCCATTCGCTCTCTGGCATCGACAAAATCTCTTCCCAAATGTTAGCAGGATTGCCGAGAAATTCTTGGGTTAATTCCTCCGTATTCTTCCAAGCAGCATCAGAGGGCATTTGTCTATCCATCATCGCGCCAATAAAAAAATTATTCGCTTCCTCTTTGGTGGCTGCGCGATTTTCTTTCAGGGCACCATTAAGCCAAGGCCAATCCTCAAATTCATCATGATTCTCGAGCAATACACGCCCAACAATTTTAATTTTTTTCTCGTCCATTTTCATAATGTTCCCTCCAAAACCCCACCACCAAAAGACAGCCCCTCAGCCAATTCACCCCCCGCCTCGACCCGCACCGCACAATACTTAAATTCGGGGATTTTCCCAAAGGGATCCAACTTCGGATTAGTCAGCATATTCGCCGCCGCCTCGTAGTAGCAAAAGGGAATAAACACCGCCTCCGCCGGCACGCCCTCATCCGCCCGCGCCGATAAACTCACCGCACCGCGCCGCGAACGCACCGTCACCACATCGCCCGCCGATAAACCCAATGCCGCTAAACGCTGCGGATTCATATATGCCGTCGCCCCCGGCTCCAAAGCATCCAAAGTGCGCGAACGC
>JBPCWX010000102.1:0-4663 GCA_051009095.1 Gammaproteobacteria bacterium
CCAACTGCCGTTTATACGCTTATACTGCAAGCCGTTAACTTCACAAGTAAAGCCGTCATAGCCTACGCTTGCTGGCGGCAAAACATCGAAAACACCATAACCATTCTCAAAAACAAACTTATCCTGTATCAGCCTAACCCTAAATACTTCACCGTCGGCCATGATTATTCTCGCCTTATCAGCCATGGCGTTGGTCCAATAAACAGCAGGCATCACCCCGCCATCGCTTATCCTGCTTTGCGTGTTTTCGCCCGGCGACACATATGCGTTGTCGGAGCTGTCCGCTGCCCACCGCGGCGCCAAAGTATAGTTATAGTCAGTCCATATGCGGTTAAAAACAAGTTCATCACCACCCCGCGATACAATCAATTTTTTGTTATCCCAAAACCCAGCCCGGTCCAATTCATGTATACGGTCTGGACGCAAGGCAAAATAAAAAGAACCTGCCGCCGACTGTAAGGTAGGATTATTGTCCCGTATTCTTACATTGGCTATGCGATAATCAACGCTGTTTATTTTAATGGTTATATTACCGCTGGCAACAGAACCTATCGCCGGAAAAGAAGGATAATAATCACCCACTACAAAACCTTGTCCATAACTGCCATAACCCGCCACCAAACTAACATCGGCGATGATAACTTCCGCCTCAGCCACAAGACTTGCAGGCGGCACCACAGCAATCGTAATCTCTGCCGTTGCCGTCAAATTCTCGTATAGCTTATTCAAATGGCTAAATACATCCATGACCGACACCGTCACCACATAATTGCCTACCGCTAAATTCATATCATCTTTCACCCGCAAAATTCCCTGCTGATTATCCTCGGCCAATGCGCTCACCGTAAATTTGTCATATGCACTCCCTATCCCCCATTTGGCTTGCACTTGTATATTTTTTACCAGCAGCGTCGCCAAAATATGAACGGCATTTTCATCATGATTTTGCGGATAGCCAACCCGATCTGGTGTCCGTATCATGCGCGGCACTTCCAAAGCCGGCCCCGCACCAACCTGTGCCGTCCAATATATCGCTTGCCAATATGAATCCACACTTGGAGGCAGCACCGTGTTTAGCAAACTGCTGGGCGATAACCTTTCAGCAGTGAAAAATTTGGCGTCAGGATTGGCCATCGCTGAGAACAAAATAACAGCAAAGAGGCATATTAAAAAACATGCCGACGTGAATATAAATCCACTTTGCCTTTTTGCTGGCTCTATCATGCCGCGAGAAATAAAGCCTTCTAAAAATAAAATACTCGTTATCAACAAGTGAGATATTTAATTTAATAGGCCGATTTATGCACCATGTTTAATGTTGCAAGATCTGGCTTAAGAATAACTTAGTGCGTTCATTTTGCGGATTATTAAAAAACTCTTCCGGCGGATTCTCTTCCACAATCTGCCCCTCATCCATAAAAATCACCCGATTGGCCACCGTGCGCGCAAATCCCATTTCGTGCGTCACGCATATCATGGTCATGCCATCATGCGCCAATTCAATCATCACATCCAACACTTCCTTAATCATCTCTGGATCCAGTGCCGACGTCGGCTCATCAAACAGCATAATCTTCGGCTTCATGCACAAAGAGCGCGCAATCGCCACCCGCTGCTGCTGCCCGCCGGATAACTGCCCCGGATATTTTTGCGATTGCTCGGGGATCCGCACCCGCTCCAGATAGTGCATAGCCGTCTCTTCCGCTTCTTTCTTGGGCCTTTTGCGCACCCAGATCGGCGCCAGGGTTAAATTTTCCAACACCGTCAAATGCGGAAACAAATTGAAATGCTGAAACACCATCCCCACTTCGCGCCGCACCTCATCAATGTTTTTCAAGTCATCGTTGAGTTCAATGCCGTCAACCGTGATCGTCCCTTCCTGATGCGGCTCCAAACGATTGATGCAGCGAATCATGGTCGATTTTCCACTGCCAGAGGGACCACACACAACAATACGCTCTCCGGTGCGCACCTTCAGATTGATGTCCTTCAAGACATGAAACTGCCCATACCATTTATTTACGCCATCCAAATAAATGCACCAATCTTCCTGCCCCTGCCTCAGTGAATTTGCCACTGTTGGCGACAAGCCGCCTTTTTCTTGATTCTCTTCGCTGGTATTCATGGTTTTTCTCCTTGCTCTATTGTTTATGTCCAGTGTGCAGTTTGGCCTCTAAGTGCTGGCTATATTTTGACATAGCAAAACAGCAAATAAAAAAGATAACGGCGACAAACACATATCCTTCAAAATCATAACCTTTCCATTCTGACGAACGTGCCGCCACTTGCGCGCTGCCCAAAAAATCATGCAAGCCAATGATACCCACCAGCGTAGTGTCCTTAAACAAAGAAATGAATGTGTTGACAATACCGGGGATGGATATTTTGAGCGCCTGCGGCAAAATAATAAAAGTCGTTTTGCCCCAATATCTAAAACCCAGTGCATCCGCTCCCTCGGACTGCCCGCCGGGAATAGCCTGCAAACCACCGCGAATGGCCTCTGCCACATATGCCGAGTAAAACATGGTAATCGCAATCAGAGCGCGCACCACTTTATCAAAACTCACCCCTTCCGGTGCAAACAACGGCAGCAAATTAGAAGCCATAAATAAAATGGTGATTAATGGCGCCGCCCGCCACAATTCAATATAAAACACGCATAAAGAGTGAATCACCGGCATCTGCGAACGACGCCCCAAGGCCATGACGATACCAATCGGCAAAGCGGCCACAATCCCCACCGACGCCAAAATAAAAGTCAGCATAAAACCGCCCCATTCATCAGTGTCAGCCACCGGCAACCCCAGCCACTCTCCGTGCACCAGGGCAAAGGCAATAAAGGGAAAAATAAAAATTAAAAAAAGGCCTAACCACAATTTGTGGCGAAATTGCGGCAAAAACAGCGGCATCATCAAAGCGGCAAACAAGGCGAACATAAGAATTGGGCGCCACAACTGTTCAGGATGGGCGCCAAAATACAAGCCAAATATAATCTGCACAAAACGGACGCGAATAAAGGTCCAACACGCTCCCGGGGCGTCAACCAAATATTGGTTGCCATCTTCACCGACAATCTCCGTCTTGCATGAGGCGGACGAATCGCCATGCCAGGTCGCGTCTAAGAATATCCATTGCATAGCCGGCGTTAAAACCTGCCACAAGATCCAAATGCAGCCCAGCGTCAGCAATGTGTCAATGGGTGAAGAAAACAGATGAGCGCGCATCCAACCTATGGCGCCAGCCGATGAGGCTGGTGCCGGACGGGGCATAATGGGCACAAAGACTTTCATCGTTCCGTCAGTTGCACGCGGCGGTTATACCAGTTAAGCAGTGCCGACGTAAGAAATGACAGCACCCAAAATACTCCAATAGACATGGCAATAATCACCAATGCTTGCCCGGTGGTATTGAGAGAAATCCCCATCCACAGCGAAGCAATCTCTTCATATGCGACGGCAACCGCCAGTGTGGAATGTTTGGTTAGATTAAGAAATTGACTTATGGTCGGCGGAATAATCACCCGCATTGCCTGCGGGATAATCACCAAGCGCAAAGTCGGGGCACGGCGCAACCCCAAAGAATGCGCCGCTTCTGTCTGTCCGTGCGATACCGCTAAAATGCCGCCGCGCACATTTTCGGCAATAAAAGCGGCCGTATAAGTGGTTAGGGCAAACCAGCAAACCAAAAAAGAAGTGCTGACATTGGTGCCGCCGCTGAGCTGAAAACGCCCCAATTCTGGATATTCCCAGTGCAAGGGCGAGCCGGACAAAAAATAACCCGCCAACGGCACCAGCAATAATAATCCCAATACCACCCAAGCGGCAGGAAATTGTATCCCGGTTGCTTCTTGCCGCCGTCTTGCCCAGCGGCTAATAAAGAATGCCGCCATAACAGCGGTGATAATAAAAAGTAAAAAAGTATAAAAACCAGCCATATTTTCCACCACCGGACGCGGAAAATACAAGCCTTCATTATTGATATAAAATGCCTCGCCAAAGGCAATGCTGTCGCGTAAGCCGGGCAGGAAAGGCAAAAACACGGCAACATACCAAAAGAAAAACCACAGCAACAGCGGTACATTGCGAAAAAATTCCACATATACAGAAGCAATTTTTGCCACCAGCCAATTCGGCGACAAGCGCATCACTCCGACTACAAAGCCCAGCACGGTGGCTCCAATGATGCCAAAAAAACTCACAAACACCGTGTTTTGTACGGCAATAAAGAAAATATCCCAATAGGTTGTTTCGCCAAGTTTGTGAGCAATAAACGGCGAAAACCCCAAAGCAAACGGGGCAATTTTATCCAGCCAATCGAGACCGATGATAATGCCGCGCGTTGCCATATTGCGTGCCGTATTATCAGCGATAGAGGCAAGCCCCCAAACGAAGAAAAGCAGCACCATTGCCTGAAAAATTAGCGAGCGAAATTTTGGCTCCCGATGCAAGGGAATGCTTGTCCGAGAAGACGCACTCATCATTTATACAGACAATATCATTGTTCTCTCTCCATCAGCAGTGATAACTGCCATGCCAAAAACAAAGCGTGAGTGGAAGTTTGCTCCCACTCACGCTAAAGGTTAGCGCAAAGGCGGCGCGTAAATTAGGCCACCACGCGTCCACAAGTCATTGGGACTGCCAGCGCGGGTCAGACCAAGCGGGGT
>JBPCWX010000103.1:0-3652 GCA_051009095.1 Gammaproteobacteria bacterium
ACAAGACGGCTGGGCAATCGGTTTGGGCTTGCCCCAAAAATGCATCGGCACGCATTGGCGGCGAAATATCTTCACCAAATCACTATCCCAAAATTGCACATCGTGAGCGTGTTGCGACACAAATCGCTGGTCGGAAAAAAACTTATAATCCCCTTTCGTGCGATAACCCGTATCCTGCACTTCCAAATATTTATCATAAATATGATATTGCTCATGCGGATAAAAAGCCACAAAGGACGAGTTGCCACCGCGATTTCGCCGCCAGCGCAAAGGCAACAAAGTCTCACCCAGTGGGTTCATCATCTGGCGGACAATATGAAGCCCGCCACCATGCTCTTTAACTCGCGCAACAAAAGGCGCAAGCGAACCCAAAATAACAATATCCAAATCCATCAAAAATGTTATGCGGTCGGGCGGCAACACGCCCTTTTGATAGGTCGCAAGTTTCGGCCAGCCACCGCCATAACGCTCACGTGGCGGGCTGGCAAGAAACTCCGATGTCAAAATGATAATATCTTCATCAATACCTGCGGCATCATCGGTGAAACAATAAAACTCAAACGGGTAGGGCAGATATTTTGTAACGCAGTCACGCAAGATATTGACATGTTCAGCCGGGTAAGCCGCGCCCCACTTAAAACAAACAATGGATATGGTCTCATCTGCCGTCATTTAATGTGTTATAATGCACCCCGCAAAAAGCGCAAGCTTAACAAACAGGCGATTATTTTATGCGCAGGTGATGGCGGCCTATTCAAATTCGGTGTAAGATTTTTCTTCCACCACAGCCGCGCCCGTCAATAGGTTGATTTGTTTTTTCGCGGCGGCGCGTTTGTCATTCGTCATATAAACTTGGCGCGCTAACTGCACAAATTTTTCACCAAAATCATTGGCCGCTTCGCAGGCGCGAATATCATCTTCAATCTCCCACAAAACCTCATTGATAGATTTAAGCTGATGCGTCAAATCCGTCAGTGCCGATGAGGGCGCAAGCTGCTCATCACAAACTTTCTGCAACATATCCAATTCATAATTTACATGCTGCAGTTTTTCAGGCTCGGCTATGCGTGCGGCCTTAATCTGCAAAATGGTGATTTTGTCAATCAGCTCACCGCTTCCAACCTCAATATAAATGCCGTCTTTTTGCATGATATTTCTCCTCATTCATCCACATTTTCGGTAATCTCGCGCAACAATGCCAGCAACGTTTCATGGCTGACTTCTTGCCTTTCCATCAAGCCAATAATCGCTTTATAAACCACCATACTATCAGCAGATATTTTATAGCCATTGCCGCGCAAAAACACATCAGCCGCCAAAAAAGCGGTGCGTTTATTGCCATCAATAAAAGGGTGGTTTTGTAACAGGCTTTCCATCAGGGCGGCGGCCTCTTCTATCCTACCCTCATAATAGCCGCTTTGATGCCGCCCGACAGCCGCCTCAACAAGGGCAATATCGCGCACACCCGCACTGCCACCATAGCTTTCAATGGAACGCTCATGCAGTCTCATAATATTTTCTAAAGTCAAATAGACGATTGTGCCTTTTGCAGACATTTTTTGAACCCTTTATTTTTGTTTTGAAGGCAGAAATTATTCTGCTAATTTTCTATAAAGGGTATCAAAACGTTTGAAACTCTCATCTACATAATGCTCTTGCTCAGGCGTAAGCGAGGCTTTTGGTTTCTCTTCAGAGGAGGGAACTTGCACTGCAGGCGATTTACTTTTGCCACGCGCATGCCCACGCCCAGCTTTGCCAGCAGACGATTCCTCAACCCCCATCATTGGAACATTTTTGCTCATAATGGCGGCATTATAACGCACCCCCCAAAAAGCGCAAGCTTCATAAAAAGGCGGATTATTTTATACGCCATCAGCGACCTGTGATTTAGGAATTATTCCTTCTCATTGGAATACTTAAATCATACTTGCAGTCATTTTTTCCGTTATATACCACATCAATTAGATGTTTTAAGGCCATTGGGTTACGACCAAAAATATCCCACTCTACAACTGGAATATAAACACCATCTTTTAACACATTGCGAACCATCTTATCAGAAAGATATGGATGCTCTTCTCTAAATGTTGCCTTGTCTATAGAACTCCACGTAGTACCATTAGGAAAATATGCTTTGATTTCATCGCATGTATCTGGAAGAACATAGGAATATGATTGTATCTCTGGCAATCCCATAAGGATAATCCCAGACTTTTTATTAACCTCACCATCATACATGCTTGAGTGCAATTCCCAATCAACATGCTTCCGTTTTTTTGTTTCCTCACCAATTAAAACGATAGTGACGGTTGTATCGCTTAAATACTTATCACGAATTGTCTCTCTGATTCTTTCGTCACTCAAATTTTCATCAATGCCACCCGTATTAACACTTCTATCATCAAAAATTTGCTCTCCGTAGTATTCATTCAATTCAATGAGTTCTTCCTTATAGCATTCGTCATTATCATGATGATATGAGATAAATACTTTATGTTTTTTGATTTGTGTTAAATCAGTATATTCCATAATAAATCCCCTAATTAGATGACATATCGCCCCTTAGCTCAGATAGATTGAGCAACAATCAGCAATAGTTCATTAAGAAAGAAAAAGCAATCAACGCGCCACCAGCAAGAATTGCCGCATATTGTATCCACCATGCTATTGACCAAGGCGAGGTTTTTGTTATTGGGATGTCGCTATCACCAATTTTTTCACCAAATTTCTGCAAGACCACGCTGTTTTTGTGAAGCCCATATGCAACTCTACGCATTGCGATACCCGATAAAACAAGCACAACGCCGATAAGCACAATCATTATTGCAAATAACCCATGTAAGGGTGTGGATGTTGAGACATTGGAAAAGCGCAAGAAAATGGAAACTCCGCCAGCTGAAGACACGACAGCAATCTGCCCATATAAAAACCAACGCATTCTGTCCAAATGCCTAAACGTTTCATAGCGTTGCCTGTAGATGGTTCTGGCATTTTCCAGTGTTTCATTTTCATCGTCACTCATCATTTATATTCACCTAAAAGAAGCCAAAATGCAAATGGTGGCTCATATTTGGTATCGCCAGATTAGCGCAATATAAGCTGTTTATTTTTTAAGTTCCCTTCTTGTTGCAGAATTTTTATTGGCATCACCTTCAAGAGCAATATACCCCAAAACAAAAACGGCTATGCTAAATAACAAAGCCTCAAATGTCCCCATTTTCTTAATTTCATCCTCATGTGTAAGTGCCAAGGTCAAGGCCACCCACGCTAAGAAAGAAATAGCAGAATAAAGCCCCAACAGGGTCCAGCTAAGAAACACACCTATAGCACCGCGCCAAGCCTCAAATTTTGTCACCTCTGGATTTGCAGTATAGCTTTTGAAAGCGTGCCTCGCTCGAGGCCACCCAAACCCCGCCCCAACTAAAAGCCATAACACTGGAATCATTATCATACTAAATTCCCTCGGTAGAGGTTCCATTGTAGGGTATTTTATGGAGACTGCAAAGAAGAGATTATCCAGAAAAGCTTCGCTTCATATTCCGCAGACCTGGCAACGACCTACTCTCCCACACCTTAAGATGCAGTACCATCGGCGCTGAAGTGTTTAACGACCGAGTTCGGGATGGGATCGGGTTCAGGCACTTCGCCATAG
>JBPCWX010000104.1:0-5824 GCA_051009095.1 Gammaproteobacteria bacterium
GCAAATAATGAGGCGGCTTGGGCCTGAAAGTTTTCCAATGTTTTTCCTTTGAGTGGCGGCATTTGTCGCGGGATGTCTGCGGACAGCGGGTTTTTGTGTTTGCCGCGTACGCGAAATTCATAATGCAGATGCGGCCCGGTGGCCAGCCCGGTTTGTCCTACATAGCCGATAACATCGCCTTGAATGACTTTGCGGCCTTTTCGCATTCCTTTGGCAAAGCCGCGTAAATGCGCGTATACCGTGGTGTAAATGTCGAAATGACTGATCATAATTACTTTGCCATAACCACGCTGGGTCGCGATTTTGGTGATGACACCGTCAGCAGTGGCGCGGACGGGCGTGCCAGAAGGCGCGGCATAATCCACTCCGCGATGGGGCCGCCAGCGTTTGAGAACGGGGTGAAAGCGGCGATGGCTAAAGCGGGAACTGATGCGGCGAAATTTGAGCGGGGCGCGCAAAAATGCTCCTTGCATGCCGTCTCCATTCGGCGAAAAATAACTTTTTTCGGCAGCATTCCAAGCGCCGCGAATAGTGCGCGGTTTATTCACACCGCGCCGCAAACTAACATATTCAAAGGCTAATAATTTTCCGCTGCCAATTATTTCGCCGTCTGTATCTTGCGTTTCTTCATAAATGGCGCGAAACGTGTCGCCTTCGCGGGTGTCGCGATAAAAATCAATTTGTGTTTCCAGCGTTTCAATCAATGAATCAAGAGCGAGGTTGGAAAACCCGGCACGGTCAGCGGCGGCAAACAAAGAGGAATTAATGCGCCCTCCTTTTTTTTGCGTGACCGTGAGCAAGATGGGCGGCTTTTCTTCCGCCCACCAAATCCCGTTTTCATCTCGTCCCGCGCGCAGGTAATATGACGGCGAAGTTTTATAGAGCAATGCCGACAAATTGCCACTGTCATCCAGTTGAAATTGCAGACGTTCCCCCCGCCGCAGTTTTTTATAACTTTTTAATTTTTGCGAAAGAAGAAATTGTTCCGCTTCTTGACTCGCATGAATTTTAGGCAAGATCCTGCTCATGGTATCGCCGCGGCGGATTTTATATTCCAACCACGACGGCCCCGATGCGGTTTCTTGAGTAAGAGCCAAATCTTCCGTTGGCGCGGGAAGAGGAGGGACTTCTTCCGCATCTTCAGGAGTAACTTCCGATATATCTGGAGAGATATTTTCCGCGTCTTGCGGAAAATCGTAACCTTCCCAAATTGAAGAGGGATATTGCTCGCTGGGGTGCAAAAATGCCGCCGCAACTAATAATAGAGACGCCAACAAAAAAGACAGCAGCGGCTGCCGCCCATATGACATCCACTGAATAATTCTCCGCTCTTGCATGATTTATTTGCGGGTGCGCGACAAGTCCATAACCGCTTGTTTGAGTGTCGCCATATCTGCATCGACCACGCGAACTTTGGGCGCGCCGATAATCTCAGGATCTTTTAGACCATGCCCGGTTAAAGTGCAAACCACCCGCGCCGGCGGCAAAATTTTGCCGTTGGCAATATCCGCAAGCGCGCCGGCGACGCTTGCCGCAGATGCCGGTTCGCAAAACACGCCTTCGGTGGAGGCTAACATTTTTTGGGTTCGTAATAATTCCTCATCGCTGATGGCGTTGACCCAGCCGGCGGATTCTTGCAGGGCAATTTTGGCGGCGGTGAAAGATTGCGGATTGCCGATGCGTATGGCGGTGGCGATAGTGTCAGGATTATCCACCGGGGCGTTGTGCAAAAAGGGCGCGGCGTTTTTTGCTTGACAGCCGATAAGCACCGGCCGTTTATTGGTCATGTTGTTATGGCCCGACAACTGACAATTACCACCGCAAAAAGAACATGCCGCGGTACTGCCGCCGGTCGCTTCGCAATAGCCAATCCAATGGGCGGTGATATTGCCGGCATTGCCCACGGGCAAGGCATGATAATCGGGAGCATCTCCCAAGTCAGCGATAATTTCAAAGGCGGCGGTTTTTTGCCCTTGCAGGCGGTAGGGGTTAATGGAATTGACTATCGCGATATTGTCATCTTGGATATTTTTAACCGCCGCCATGGCATCGTCAAAATTGCCGCGCACTTGTACAATTTCTGCGCCATGCGCCACCGCCTGAGCAATTTTGCCGGTTGCCACTTTACCTTCTGGGATCAGCACCACGCAGGTCATTTCTGCGCGCGCGGCGAAAGCGGCGGCAGAAGCCGAGGTGTTGCCGGTGGAGGCGCAAACTACACAGCGCACCCCTTGTGCCGCCGCCGCCGATATGGCTACCACCATACCCCTATCCTTAAAAGATGCGGTTGGATTGGCGCCTTCCACTTTTACCAACAGGCGGATGCCGTCAGGGAGCGATTGGTGAATCAATTCCACCAATGGCGTGCCGCCTTCGCCCAATGATATGGTCGGCGCTTGGGGCGGCAGCGGTAAACAATGACGATAGCGCGCAATTAAACTCATCCGATAAAACGTTTGATGGGCATAATAAGAATGCCGCCAACAACGGCAGGCTGCTTTTCAATTTCTTGCGCGCTGGCCAAAACACGCCCGCGGGTTGTTTCGTGCAATAATAAAATAATGTCCACTTTTTGTCCGGGCGCCGATTCATTCTGATGAATGGCTTCAATGGAAATATTTTGCGCGGCTAAGGCGCCGGCAATCTCGGCCAAAACACCAGGGCGATCGATCACCCGTAAGCGAAGAAAATGCGGCGCCCCGCAATCATCAGAAGCAATTAATTTGGGCGGCGACGTGCCATTATTACTGACCGCCAGCGCACCGTTTTGGCGGGCAATGTCAATTATATCGGCAAGTACTGCGGTGGCGGTTGGCTGGGCGCCGGCACCGGCACCATAATACATTGTTTCACCGGCAAAAGCGGAACGCACTAAAATCGCATTCATGGCTCCGTGCACCGAGGCAAGAGGATGTCTGATGGGCACCAACGTCGGTTGCACGGATAATTCCACCCCGTCATTAGTCCGCCGCGTATGTGCCAGCAATTTCACACAAAAGCCAAATTGGGCGGCATAACGCACATCGCGCAAGTCAAAACCGCGCACTCCGGAGACCAGCATATCGGCCAATGACGCTTGGGCGCCAAAAGCCAGCCGCGCAATAAGAATAATTTTGTGGGCGGCGTCAATCCCATCAATGTCCAGTGACGGGTCGGCTTCGGCAAAACCTTGTTTTTGTGCTTCGGCCAAGGCGGAAGAAAATTTTTCCCCGTCAGTCATGGCGGTTAATATGTAATTGCACGTGCCGTTAATAATCCCGGCGACTTCTTGCACATCATCAGCGGCAAGGGCTTCGCGCAGAGTTTTAACAATGGGGATACAGCCGGCAACAGCGGCCTCAAAAGCGACAGGTTTGCCGGCTGCCTGGGCGGCGGAAAAAATTTCGTCCCCACGGGCCGCCAATAATGCTTTGTTGGCGGTGACCACGGCTTTACCGGCGGCCAAGGCGGTTTTGACGCATTCGCCCGCTTCATCTTCGCCCCCCATCAATTCCACCAACACATCCACTTGCGGGTGCGTCGCCGCCGCCTGCCAATTTTCCACCACTACAGATGAATATGCCGCGGGCAGGCGGGCGCGAAGTTTGGCGATATTACGCGCAGTGACGGCGCGGACTTCAATATCTCGTCCGCAGCGCGCTCGCAGCATGTCGGCGTGAGCGTGCAATAATTGCAATACGCCGCCGCCCACAGTGCCGACCCCGGCCAAAGCAATGCCGAGCGGTGCAGTTGATGAATATTTGTTTGGCATGATAAAATCTTATTAAAACCCTTATTATAAACTAGTGAATGCGCTGCCATGAAAATGCACCTTACGACCGCCGAGGCGGGCTGCACCATTAACGCCTGCGGTAAAAATTTTGTAGTGATTGACGGTGAGCAATATAAGCAAAGTTTGCTATTGCTACCCGGCGGTGTGATTTTATTGCCGCTTCCCGAATGTGTGGAAGAATTAACAGATACACATTTGTCGGCGGCGGTGGGATATGGCTATCAAACGACAGAGAATCAAGCCGCATCTTCGGCACCTGTTGCCAGCACCGAAAAATTTGGCGTTCCAGAGGTGTTTTTATTGGGTGCGGGGGAGCATTCTCCGATGTGGCGGGCGGAGTGGCTGGCGCCTTTTGCGGGTGTTGGGGTGTCTTTGGAAGTGATGTCATTGTCGGCGGCTTGTCGCACCTATAATATTATGCAGGCGGACGGTCGTGTGGCGGCGGCAATTTTGCTGATGAAGACGGGTGGTCAAGATCAGGCTGCTCCCTGAGTTGTCTACCTTACCAAGTGCTGGAAAAATCCACTGCTTCAGCGCCATCGCCTAACATCACCTGAGCCGTCATAGGCTCGGTTTGCGCCAACACTTTGCCCTGGCGAATGACAAACAAGCGATTGGCGCGTAAGCAAATGGCTTCAATAGGGCTGTTTGCTTGCAGTATGACAAAATCGGCGTTATTACCTTGGCGGATGCCATAATTTTCCAAGCCAAACACTTGTGCGGCGGTGGTTGTAATGCCATCATATGCGCGGCGCATTTCATCCGGTGCGGTTAATAGTCCAGCGTGTATCGCCATATGCGCAACTTCCAGCATGTCATGCGTGCCAAGCGGGTACCACGGGTCCTGCACACAATCATGCGCCAGCGCCACGGCGATGTTTTGATTCCACATTTCCTTAATGCGGGTTAGTCCGCGCCGTTTTGGATAAGTATCCTGCCGCCCTTGCAAGGTGATATTAATCAGTGGATTGGAGATTGCCGCGACCTTTGCCTCCGCCATGAGCGCCAGCAGTTTAACCGCATAATAATTATCCATGGAGTGCATTGACGTCAAATGTGAACCGGCCACTCGTCCGCCAAGCCCGTATCGTACCGTTTCGCCGGCAAGGGTTTCTATGTGTCGTGACAGAGGGTCATCGGTTTCATCACAGTGCATATCCACCCGCAAGCATCGTTCGGCGGCGAGGCGACACAGTGCGGCAATGGAATCCGTCCCTTCTTGCATGGTGCGTTCAAAGTGTGGGATGCCGCCAACAATATCCACCCCCATATCCAAGGCCTGCAATAGCCGCTCGCGGGCGCCGCTGTTGCGGAGATAGCCATCTTGCGGAAAGGCGACCAGCTGAATATCTATATAGGGACGCATCGCTTCGCGCACCTGTAAAAGTGCTTGCACAGTGCTAAGCGACGGGTCGCTGACATCAACATGGCTGCGGATTGCCAGCACCCCTTTTGCAATAGACCAGCGGCACAAGCGAGTCGCGCGGGCAATGATGTCCTCGACACTTTGTTGTCTCTTGAGTTCGCCCCAGATTTGTATTCCTTCCAGCAGAGTGCCGCTGGCGTTGCGGCGTGGTTTGCCGGCGGACAGTGTGGAATCCAGATGAAAATGACAGTCCACAAATGGTGGCGACACCCAATAACCGGCGGCATCTATCGTCTGCCGTCCTTCCGCCGATAACGCAGCGCCAATGGCGGCGATTTTCCCGCCATCGCAGGCAATGTCAACTGTTTCCCCTTCTTCCGCGATGCGGGCGTTTTTAATCAGTAATTCACATTGCATGCATAACTTCCTTTATTAACGTTCACCGCGGCGATAGGGCGTGAGTAACGCGCGCGGATAAGCGGCATTTTTTGCCAGAAAAATCAGCGCCACAATACTGACAATGTATGGCAACATTAAATAAAACTGATATGGTAGTCCACCGGTGATGCTTTTTGCGCGCAACTGAAACGCTTCTATTACGGCAAACAGCAACACCCCCCAAAATGCTTTACCCGGACGCCATGAGGCAAAAATCACCAAGGCCACACAGATCCAGCCGCGCCCGT
>JBPCWX010000105.1:0-4626 GCA_051009095.1 Gammaproteobacteria bacterium
GCTCTATCCAACTGAGCTACGGGCGCTCAAAGGCTATATTTTACCTTGAATCCATTTTTTTACACGCAATTTTAAGCATGTCCGTTATTGCCAATAACGGCGCATATGGCACCGATGGGGAATTTCAGTCCGATAACGGCGCGCCGCCGCCAAAATATTTGACGGCAAAAGCGGCAATGTTTGCCCCTCATCCTGCTTTCTTAAATGCTTTCGCAGAGGAAGTGGTCGGCGGAGAACTTTATTGTACCTGGCCATTCTGAAGCTGTAAGACTACTTGCGTCAAAACCTGGGGCGGAAACAATGGTCCCGCCCCCGTTATCGCTGGCTGCTGTCAGTCCATTATTAAATTTATAAACTACTCCACCAATAAGCACATATTTATATGTTGCCAATTCTGCAAGTGTCGGTTCGCCAGGACGAGAGTCTATTCGCAATGAACCACTATATATCCTAGCAATGACGCTAACTGGAGTTGTAGCAGGGCAAGAATTTACGATTATAACCTCGTGAGGTTGACCGTATTTGCCACCATGCACGAAATCACTTCCGACAAATTTAGCAACATATTCATATCTATTGCCAATCTGATAGTCTTTATAAATGCTAAATGCTTTGCCATCATCATTAATAACCGTTATGGGGTATAGTTCCATTAGGAGATTTGCTAACGTCACATTATACAAATAGAAAATCTGCTCGTCACCAATTACAAAAGCAGTGCCTACGCTTATCACCCTTGCATTTTTTACATTTTCATCATCAGCATAAACCCCACCAGCATAAACCCCAGTATTTACCTTAGGAGCATTAGCATTAAGATACTGGTTTTTTGCTTGTTTTTCTAGCTCAATTTGGTTTTCTTCTTGGAGTGCTTCAATAGCCTCATCAAAACAATTTTCAGCTTTATTTACATAAATATTATAATGGTACCCGCTGGGAAGATTCACTATATCCCATTTGGTTACAGGTAAAGTGGGCGATGTTTGGATAAAGAACTTCCTGCCCCTTCTGTTGCTACGTACAGTGCTGTGTCTTGCAGTTACTGTATTCAGGAGAGGTTGTTTGTATCCAGCCCCCCCTGTTACTCTGTAAAGAACATCCCCAACTTCAATAAAGTTAGAATGTACAAAATCTACCGCAATCCACCCGCTAAAATCATAAGATTTAGCAAACCCTCTTCCCCAAGCAGGATGGCAACCCATGATAACGGTAGTAACCTTTACCCTCGTCGTTAAATCTGCATAAAGTGGGTTTAGCGTCGAAAACTTATCGAGCACTTCCACAGTAGCGATTATGGTAGCACCATTAGGTTTCCCTGCTCCATCTATATTGGACTGGAAGACTAAGGTGTTGCCATCCATTCTGAAATCAGGATTATCACGGGGTACCACATTCCACTCGGCACGCACTTGAATGTTTTCTGCCGACAAAGTTACTACTGGAATATATGCGGCTAATACACTCGGCGCGAAAGCAAAAGCGCTCAGCAACAGTGCTATTTTGCATTTAGTTGAAAAATCGGGGGGGGGGGGGGTGAAATTCACCGCCAACAAGCCCTCTCTTTTGCCCAAGAAGGCGGCTAAAATCAAAAAAATGAAGTCAACAATGCTTGTCATAATAAAGTCCTCTGAGTGCGTTATATGGCGTATTATAGCACAAAGCAATTAAATCGCAATCCATTGCCACAATTTTTTTATGGCGTAATTTTTGCCTCGCCAAACAGGAATATATCTCACCCTCCGCACCCCACATCTCACCCCCCGCTTTAGGGGGTTATCTTTACTTATTATCACACCCCCCGCGAGTTCGCTGGTGCGACCTCGCACCCCCCACAAGTGCGGGGGGTGAGAATCTGATGCAAGTGCCGCACCTCATCTCACCCCCCGCTTTAGGGGGGGGGTGCAAGTGCCAAAGCACTTGCGGGGGGTGCTTTATCTTTACGGATTATCCCACCCCCCGCGAGTTCGCTGGCGCGACCTCGCACCCCCCGCACAAGTGCGGAGGGTGAGAATCTCATATAAAATATTATAGAATACCTTATTATGTTTCAAGACCTAAAAATACGAACATTTTTTGCGGTTGGCAGTGGCATCTGCACCCTGCAAATCATGGTGCTAAGCGGAATGCTGGCGGCGGTGTTTTATTATGCCAATGAAGGGGCGCGATTGAAGCAGGAACATCTGCGCATCATCAGCACAACCGATGAGTTACGGCAAAGCGTCGATGACTTAACCCGTTTTGCCCGCTTGTACGCCATGAGCGGCGACAAAACATATGTGGAAAATTATCGGCGGGTATTGGCTATTCGCAACGGCGCCGCCCCACGCCCCCAAGATTATAAAAATATATATTGGGATTTATCGCCGGCGGCGCGCCAAAAACATCATCCCCTGCAAGCCCCCGAATCTTTGGCGGCACGCCTTGACCTGCCGTCTCTTACGGCCTGGGAGCGGGAACAACTGCGCCTTGGCCAAACGAATGCCAACAAATTGGTGCATATGGAAAAAGCCGTTTTCGCCGCCCTCGGCAGCGCGCCCCCGCCCCCGCCAACCGCGCTTTTTTCCAAAGAATATCAGCGGCTCAGGCATCATGTCATGCTGCCGCTCGACCGCTTGCGGCAATCTCTGCAAGAACGCTATCTGAGTGAAGAAAAGCGCGCGCAAAAAATGACGGACAATATACTTGTCGCGTTTACTCTGGTGATGATTTTGTTTTTATTAACCTCCCTGCTCATGCTGGGCTATGGTCGCAAAAAACTGCTGACCCCCATCAATTATCTGAGTCGCGTCATCCATAATATTCAACGGGGACGCCCCTTTGTCAAACGCATTTTTTACAAAGACGAAATCGGGCTGCTCATGCGGCGGTTTTATTCCATGAAAGAACGGATGGACCAAAGTTATCAAAATTTAGAGGTGATGAGTTTTCAAGACGCATTAACCAGTCTGCATAATCGCCATTATTTTTATCGGGCTGCCGAGACCGCCGGTAAAACCGCGCGCCGCAACCAACAAATCATCTGCCTGCTCATTTGCGATATCGATCACTTTAAATCGGTCAATGACACCTATGGCCATTTGCTTGGCGATGAAGCATTACGGCATGTTGCCGCGATTATTTCCGGCAGCGTTCGCGAATCGGATATTTGCGCGCGTGCCGGCGGCGATGAATTTATCGTATTGCTGCAAAACACCATGATTGGCAATGCCACCCAAATCGCCGAAAAAATTCGCGCGAAAGTGGCGGCAAGCCCTTGTGTCACCGCCCAGATAAAATTAAATTTAACCCTCAGTATCGGCACCGCACAGGTGGATGACGGCGGCAATATCGACCAAGCCATGGACCTTGCCGATAAAGCGCTGTATCAAGCCAAAAACAACGGACGCAATCAGGTGTGCGAAGCCGATCCGCCCTCGCAACCGACACCCGACAGCGGCTCCTGAAGGCTGGCGACAAGGTCAATATGGGACGGCGTGATGTTGGGCGATTTATTGCACCATTACCGCAAATGGTGGCCAAAGGCGGAATCGAACCACCGACACAAGGATTTTCAGTCCTCTGCTCTACCGACTGAGCTATTTGGCCACGCCAAAGCGTTATTATATCCGGTTTGCCAAAAATCATAGTATAATAGGCGGTTATGAAAATTGCGGCGGCAAGAAATTCATGCCGTCCATGGACAGTTTCTGTTTGGCGGATAAATCACCCACCACAACCATTTGCGCATCATTACACAAAATATTTATTGCTGATAGAGTGTTAGATATGTTAGAAGAATCTCAGTATCGCCACCATGTTTAATATTTCACAGCGCCATGACTGGACACTGATAACATTGCTGCTGGGCTTGTTTGTGCTTGGGTTGGTGGCTTTGTACAGTGCGGGCGGCGAGACACGTTTTATCGCGCAGCTATGGCGCGGTTTGTTTGGCATCGCCCTCATGCTGGGGCTGGCATGTCTGCCCTTACGCTGGTTAGAATACGCCATCCCGGCGATATTTCTTGTGGTGTTGGCCACACTGATGTTGGTGTTGGGGGTGGGCGAAAAAATTAACAATGCCCGCCGCTGGCTCAATATCGGCTTTTTGGTGCAGCCTTCAGAATTTATGAAACTGGCGCTGCCGCTGGGTTTGGCATTTTGCTACAGCCGCATGGAGCGAATCACTTGGTATCATCATTTATTGATGCTGGCACTCATTGCTCCACCGGTTTGGCTGGTCATGCAGCAGCCCGATTTAGGAACTGCGCTAATGATTGCCGCCGCCGGGACAGCAGTGGTGTTTTTTGCCGGCATTGGTTGGCGGTGGATTATTAGTTTTATGGTGTTAGGGGTGGCGCTGCTACCCATTTTGTGGAGTTGGGTCCTAAAACCCTATCAGCAAAAGCGCGTGCTCACCATGTTTGACCCCTATAAAGACCCGCTGGGCACCGGCTATCACACCATCCAATCAGAAATTGCCATCGGTTCCGGCGGCATCTGGGGCAAAGGATTATTAGCCGGCTCGCAAGCACAGTTAGGATTTTTACCCGAACGGCACACCGATTTTATTTTTGCGGTATATGCCGAAGAATTTGGTTTGGTGGGCAGCGCGGGGCTGTTGACGTTAACGTTATTAATTACGTGGCG
>JBPCWX010000106.1:0-2396 GCA_051009095.1 Gammaproteobacteria bacterium
GAGACGCCGGTGGTGACCGGGTTTCAGGGCATAACTGCCGATGGTGCGGTGGCGACGTTGGGGCGCGGTGGTTCCGATACGACTGCGGTGGCTTTGGCGGCCGCTTTGCTGGCGGATGAATGCCGCATTTATACCGATGTTGAGGGCATTTATACCACCGACCCGCGGGTTTGCAAACAGGCACGTTTATTGTCGGCGATTACTTTTGAAGAAATGTTAGAAATGGCGTCGCTGGGTTCCAAGGTGTTGCAAACGCGCGCGGTGGAATTTGCCGGCAAATACCGCGTGCCGCTGCGGGTGTTGTCATCTTTAACGGACGGTGGCGGTACTCTGATACACTATAAGGAACAAGAAATTATGGAGCAACCTATTGTTACTGGTGTCGCGTTCAATCGCGACGAAGCCAAAATTACTGTGGTGGGCGTTCCCGACAAGCCAGGTATTGCGCGCGATATTCTTGCTGCGGTGGCACGGCATCATATTAATGTGGATATGATTGTGCAAAACATTGGCAGCGATGAGCGGACGGATTTTTCGTTCACCGTGGAACGCAGCGATTATGATGCTGCTTTGGCAGCCATGCGGCAGACGGCAGCGGTTATTGGCGCCTCGCGGGTGGCGGGAGATGATGCCATAGGCAAAGTGTCAGTGGTGGGGATCGGCATGAAGTCGCATGCGGGAGTGGCGGCGACCATGTTTGACACGTTGGCGGCAGCGGGAATTAACATTCAGATGATTTCCACCTCGGAGATTAAAATATCCACGGTGATAGATGAAAATCATTTGACTGAAGCGGTGCAGGCTTTGCATGCGGCATTTGGTCTTGACCGGGAGCCCAAACAAGAATAAGATAAAAAACCTGCGGAGAGATGGCCGAGTGGCTGAAGGCGCTCCCCTGCTAAGGGAGTATGGGGCCAAAAACTCCATCGAGGGTTCGAATCCCTCTCTCTCCGCCATGATATGTTAGTAATAAGTGCTAAGAGCGGCCGTTTCATAGTACAATAAAAGGACATGCACAAAAACGGAGCTTTTCATGTTTAAATTATTTCGGCAATGGATGGCCAGCGACATGGCTATTGATTTGGGCACTGCTAACACTATTATCTATGTGCAGCGTCAGGGGATTGTTCTCAACGAACCCTCGGTTGTTGCGATTGATGTTAGCGGCAGCAGTAAGCAGATTTTGGAAGTTGGGCAGGGTGCCAAACAAATGCTGGGGCGGGCCCCGGGTAATATCAGCGTCATTCGCCCGATGAAAGATGGCGTGATTGCGGATTTTCGCATCACCGAACAGATGCTCAATCATTTTATTAAGAAAGTCCACGGGGCGCGATTTTTTACGCCTGGACCACGCATTGTTATTTGCGTGCCGACGTCTTCCACTCCGGTTGACCGCCGCACTATCCGTGAGTCTGCGATTGCCGCCGGTGCCACTAAAGTGTATCTCATCGAAGAGCCCATGGCCGCCGCTATCGGCTGCGATTTGCCGGTGCAGGAAGCCATTGGCTCGATGGTCTTGGACATCGGTGGCGGTACCGCCGAGATTGGCGTTATTTCACTGGGCGGTTTGGTATATAGCCGCTCTGTTGCGATTGGCGGCGACAAAATCGATCTGGCCATTATCGACTATATCCGTCACAATTTTGGCATCGCCATCGGCGAAAGCACCAGCGAACGCATCAAAAAACAAATTGCCGTTGGGCATCCTTCGTGTTTTGAGAATGAAAACAAAGAAGTGCGCGTGAGCGGGCAAAAAGTTGCCGAAGGGGTACCGCGCCAATTTACGCTGACGGCCGATAAAATTTATGAGGCTATTCAGCCCTGCCTCAGAGATATTTTGAGAGCGGTGCGCACCGCATTGGAAAACGTACCACCCGAATTATCCGCTGATATTTCGGAACGCGGTATGGCCCTGACTGGCGGTGGGGCGTTGATTGAGGGACTTAGCATTCTCATTGAAGAGGAAACCGGGGTGCCGGTCAAAGTTGCCGACGACCCGCTGACCTGTGTGGCGCGTGGCTGTGGCATGTCGCTGAAATTCATTGATCATAAGATTCCTCATATTTTTGCCTGATGACCGCACGCGGCGCGGTATGGCGCTTTTGGGCAGCGGTCGCTATTTCCATCGCGCTGATTACTGCTGACCTGCAACTGAGTGTCTTTGATTCTTTGCGTGGCAGCATGTCGCTGTCGCTCACTCCGATGCGCTATGCGGCAAAACTGCCCCAAACGACAGTGCGGGCGGTGGAAGATTATTTTGGCTCTCGTCGCGCTTTGCTGGAAGAGAAGGCGGCTTTGGAAGAGAAATTGTTGCGGCAATCGGTGCGCTTGCGCTCATTGGATTTTTTTTTCGCCCAAAACAATGAGCTGCGCAGCATTTTATCTTTGCCGGAGCA
>JBPCWX010000107.1:0-2307 GCA_051009095.1 Gammaproteobacteria bacterium
ATGATGGTTTCGTCACCCAAGCCTTTGTTTTATCGGTGAATAATTTAAATGATAATCTAACCGAATGGTCGGGCAATTTGCCAGCGGGTGCTATTGTTGATGAGGTGGCTAGGGTTAGCAATTTAGACACCATTAATGCCGCCAATTACCAATCCCTTGCTACCTTTAGTGCCACTGATGCCGATGGTGCGGGTATTGATTACATGCTATCGGGTAGCGATCAAACCTTTTTTGTTATTGGCACAGACGGCATATTGAAATTAAAATATGATTTGGATGCCGAATCAAATAACCATGGCATTTTATATTCGGTGACAATTAATGCTAGGGGCACGGCAGGCGGCGACCCAGTGGGCGATGGGGCTATATGGATTAGCCATAATTTCACCTTAAGTATTTTGGATGTTAATGATCCTAATTTGAATGAATATCTAACCGAATGGTCTGGCAATCCACCATCAATGGCGGTGGTTGATGAGGTGGTCGGGGTTAGCAATTCCGCCACCCTTACCACTGCCAATTATAATTCCCTTGCCACCTTTAGTGCCACCGATGCCGATGGTGCGGGTATTGATTACACGCTATCGGGTAGCGATCAAACATTTTTTGCCATCGGCACAGACGGCATATTGCAATTAAAATATAATTTGGATGCCGAATCAAACAACCATGGCAATTTATATTCGGTGATTGTCAGTGCTAGGGGCACGGCGGGCGGCACGCTGGCGGGCGATGGGGGTATATGGATTAGCCAAGCCTTTGTTTTATCGGTGGGTAATGTGAATGATAATAAACCCGAATGGGATGGTGACCAACCAGCCATGATAGCGGCTAGCGAAACCGCTGAGGTTGACAATGTGCGGTTTGGTTTAACCCCCAATGAATATGTGGCGGTGGCAACATTCACCCCCAAAGATGCCGATGGTAATCAATTTCAATATAGTTTGGCGGGCGATTATTCTTGGATGTTTGATATCGGTAGCGACGGGGTTTTGAAATTAAAAGTTGAGTTGGATTATGAATCAACTTCTTATGATGCCACCAATCTTTCTGCCACCGTGTGGGTGATTGGTTTATCGGGCGGTGCCGCAGTGGGCGATGCCGTGATGCCGATAAGCCATAATTTTGTTTTATCGGTGGTGGATGTTAATGAAGCTAGCAATGATCAATTAACTACATGGGCGGGGGGTTTAGCATCGGCATCTATAAATGAAACAGCCTATGTGGTTAATCAGGGCGAATTGACGGCTGATAATTATGTTGCCATTGCCACCCTTACCCCCACCGATGCCGATGGCGATGGGTTTGAATATACTATTGATGAAAGCGAAGACCAATTTTGGTTATTTGATATCGGTAGCGATGGGGTGTTGAAATTAAAATATGAATTGGATTATGAATCAACACTCTGGTCGGGCAATGTGGTTAGAGCCACCATTTGGGGGCGCGGCACAGCTGGCAATGAAAATGGTCAGATAGGTGCGGGAACAACATGGGTAAGCCATGATTTTGCCCTAACCATTTTGAATGTTGATGATAATTCTGGCATTAATGAATTCAAAACCGAATGGTTTGATCCCCAATTATCGTCGGTGACGATTGATGAGGATACCACTATTACTGGTAGTATAAGTTTCGTGGGTGGTAAGGCGCCAGTTGCCATTGCCACCTTGACCGCCAGCGATCTTGATGGTGGTGAATTTCAATATGATATTCAGTATAATAATGCGGCTACTACTTTATTCTCAATTGATAGCAATGGGGTTTTATCTACGAGTCATGGATTTAATTATGAAGGATTGATACTTAACAAGGTTCTTGATCATACATATTCATTAAATATTTTTGCACGTGGCACAAGCGATGGCGAACCAGTGAACGATGCGGTGTCAGGCACCATTATCCATAATGGGAAAGATGGATGGATAACCAGATCATTTGAGGTTAGCATTGCCGATGTTGATGAATCTTCAACGGCTGATGGTGGCACATCAATTTTTGTGGGTGATACCAACCAAGATGGCGTGTATGATATTAGCTTTGCCAATTTGAATTATACCAATGATGATGGCACCACCCAAACCCCATTGACAGCTGATAATTTTGCCGATAGTTTTATTTCCTTCACCGATGCCGATGGCAACCAAAACCAACATCATTGGTATTTCATTGCCGATGACGCCAATGATGGCACGGGCTATATTGTGTTTGATGTTGATGGCGATGATGGCACAGGCAACGACCAGATTCATATTTTTGGCGATGGTAATTGGAATTGGGGCACCCCCAGCGAAGGCGATGGCATAT